>CAXTJW010000213.1:0-6630 GCA_964244305.1 uncultured Acetobacteraceae bacterium | reverse complement strand
GGCCGCAGATGCTCGAGCTCCTGCACCAGCCCCGGCACGATCGGCGCGATGATGCCGACGCCGAGCGCGTCCAGCCCCAACGTCGCGAGAACAAAGGCGACGGACGCGCCGCGGGGCCGTTCGGCCACGATATTATCTGACAATGCTGCCTCAAAGGTCCATTCAGCCGATCGATCGGTCCTGCAACGCCGGCGCACGAACTACGTTGGGCTGGGTTGGAGGCTGCCTAGTGATCAATTCGCCGTTGCCGCGTTTCGTGTTGCTCTACACCGCCCTCTTTGCCGCGTTCGGCGTCGCCTCGCCCTTCCTCCCTGCGCTGCTGCAGGAACGCGGCCTCGATCCATCCTCGATCGGCCTGGTGCTGGGGCTGGGGTCGGCAATCCGCCTCGCGACCGGACCCCTGGGCGGACGCCTGGCGGACCGATCGGGCGCGCCACGCGCGATCCTGACGGCCGGGCTGGCGGCGGCGGCCGTGGTGGCGATGGGCTATGCGCCCGCCCATGGCCTGCTGGCTCTGGCGCTGGTGAGCGTCGGGCACGCAGCCCTGCTGGCCCCGCTATCGCCCGTGGCGGACACTCTGGCGCTCGGAGCCGGCGACCGGCCCGGCGGGTTCGAATACGGCTGGGTGCGCGGGGCCGGCTCGGCCGCGTTCATCATCGGTAACGTGGTGGCCGGACTCGCGGTCGGGCGGGCCGGGTTGGACGTGATCATCTGGCTCAACGCGGCGCTGCTCGCCGTCGCCGCCGTCTTCGCCGTGCGGGTGCCCAATCGTCCTGCCGGCCTTCCGCTCCAGGGCAAGGCCGGACGCCCCAGCCGCATGCGCGACCTGCTGGCCATTCCGATGTTCGGACGGCTCATGCTGGTGGCGGCGCTGGTCGGCGGCAGCCACGCGCTGCACGACGGGTTTGAGGTGATCCGCTGGCGCGCGGCGGGCATGGGCACGGGAGCCGCGGGGATGCTTTGGGGCGAGTCGGTCGCAGCCGAGGTGCTCGTATTCTTCGTGCTCGGCCCGGCCATCATCGAGCGGTTCGGCCCAGGCGTCGCCGCCCTGATCGCGGCCGGCGCCGGCACGGTGCGTTGGGGCACGGCGGCCATGACCGCCGCGTTGCCGGCGATGGCGCTGGTGGAGCCGCTGCATGGCTTCACCTTCGCGCTGCTGCATCTCACCTGCGTGCACATGATCGGGCGCACGGTGCCTGCGCCGCTCGCAGCGACGGCGCAGGCGTTTTACGGCACCGTCGCGGTCGGCGCGGCGTCGACGGCGCTGACCTTTGCGTCCGGGCCGCTCTACGACCGGCTCGGCGCGTCCGCGTTCTGGGTCATGGCGGCTTTGTGCGCGGCGGCGCTGCCGATTTCGTATGGACTGCTAGGGGCGCCTGCCGCAATGCCGCTCCGTGACGCCGAGGGCGGGATTTTGAGACAGGACGAGTGACTTGGCGAGTCCGCGCGCCCGTTTGCCTGACCGCCATTCGCCCCACTTCCGTTCGACTTAGCGGTGGCTGCCTGGATATCGGCATGGGCGAGCACTTCGGACGCAGAGCTGATGTAGTGCCGCCCGGCCGCGGTGGCCCGCGCGACGCACTCGACCAGCGAGACCTTGGAGCGCGCCTTGGCGATCTCGACCAGCATCGGCAAGTTGACGCCGGCGATCACATCGACCTCGGGCTTTACGGTCGAGGACCGCTCTGCCAGCGACACCGCCAAGTTGCAGGGCGTCGCCCCGAACATGTCGGCGACGACGATGACCCCTTCCCCGTCATCGGTCTCCGCGATGGCGCGGGCCACGGCACTGCGGCGTTCGTCGGGATGGTCATTCGGGTTGACGCATACGGTGGCGAGATGGGGCTGGACGCCGGATATCGCTTCGAGTGACCGGCGCAACTCCAACGCCAACTCGCCGTGGCTGATGAGAACGAGGCCGATCACTCGTGCTGACCCAAGCTCTCATGGCTGGCGTGGCTGCGGGCGGCGTCGGCTTGCCGGGGCGGCGGGCTGGGCGGGGCTTTGGGCTGATCGCCCGGGTATCGCATGGCGTTGCGCGGGCTGGCTGGCTTTGTTGGCTTGTCATTGGGCTGCGGCGGAGCAGGATCTAGAGAAGGCTCTGTCGAAAGGCTTTTCAGCATGGTTGGTCTCTCCTGCAGTCGACCCGACCTGCCAGATAAGCGGACGGTAACTCAATCGAGATCAACATGAAGTATGAACTTTGACGGTTATCAAGTGTTATCCATTGGCGGATTAGGAAAAACGTCGGAATTCCTTAGTTCATCTTGTTGTATTCGAGTAGATGTAACGATCCCATGTGCAGTGCGAAGATGTTTTTGATCTGTTGCAGCGACTCGATCAGGTTGGTCGAATCATATCCCATTACTCGCTGTCCTTTCGTAATATGCTAATGTAAGTTTATAGAACTCAGATTTGGAAAGGCTCGCGCCGTGATGCTGAGGGAAACAGCAGTCTGCGTCAGGGCGCGAGCGGCGACCGGCGTCAGCCGCTACGGCAGCAGGGCTGGATTTCGCCATCCCTGCACGCCGTCGACATCCGTCACCGGCGCCGGGCCATTCAGCTGCAGCTGGCATGGCCGCTCAATCTCGAGACGCCAACCCGCTCCCAGCAGGGTCTCGAACAGGCGGCCCTCGATCGCCCGGGAGTGGCTGCCAATCAGCAGATAGGCGATCTTCTGGCTCAGCAGCGGCAGGCAGGCCGCCACCAGATCCGCTTCGCCGCCCTGGATATCGATATGCAAAAGGTCGATGCGCGGATGCTGCGCGACAACCTCCGCCAGCGGGATCATCGGCAGCGCGCTATAGCCGCCGGAGCACACGGCCTCCTCGCGTTGCGTCTCCGTCGCGTTGAAGATCGGCTCCAGGCCCCAGGACGACCCGGCATCCTGATGCGGAAACAAGGCCGTCCCACCCGTCGCGGCCGCAATGCCGTGATGCAGCGCGACCTGCGCCGGCGAAAAGCCATTCGTCGCGCAGGCCTCCCGGGCAAATTCGGTATGGCCGGCATCGCCCTCGACGCCAATAAGTCGGACGGCCAACCCTCGCCGGCGGGCGGCGGCGCCGGCGTTGTTCATCCAGCATCCCCAACCGCAGCCAAGCTCGACCATCGTGAAGCTGCCGGACGCCAGGTCGACCGCTCGCAGGGCAGCCCCCCACTCCGCGATGTCCGCGTGCCAGTTGGCGGGGATCGGCAACGGCTCGACCTGCCCCGCCCGGCCTTCCAGGATCGCGGGAAAGAACTTAGGATCGATCCGCACGCCAAGGAAGTTCGTGAGGTATCCGGGATGCGGGCGCAACCCGGCCACGGCGTGCCGGCGAATGACGGCCTGAGCGTCGAACGCGGCATCGTAACAGAAAAACCGGCTCGCGGCGTCGTTGCCCTTGGCGGCGAGCCGCTCCCTGCAAGCGGTGAGGTCGTTGGACAAGGCGTCGCGCTGCAGCAGCAGTTCATTCCGAGCGTCGTGCAAGCTGCGGATGGCGGGGACTTTTAGGAACTGGCTTTTGAGCGAATTCATAGTGGCCTCGCGTGCTCTCCGACGATGCGAACCTGCCTGTCCCGAATGAGCCAGGCAAGGCATCGCGCGCAACCAACTCGCCACGGCCGCCTATAGTCAGGGACGACCATAGCCGCGCACCGGCCGCAAATCCGGACCACTTACCGCAGGAGACTGTTGCATGGACTACCGCACCCTCGGCCGCAGCGGCCTCAAGGTCTCGCCGCTCTGCCTCGGCACCATGAACTTCGGCGGGCCGAGCGACGCCGCGACGGCAGGGCGGATCATCGGCCGCGCGCGCGACGCCGGCGTGAACTTCATCGACACGGCCGATGCCTATACCGGCGGCTCGTCGGAGCGGATCACCGGGGCCGCGATCAAGGCCGACCGCGACGCCTGGGTGCTCGCCACCAAGGTCGCCAACGCCGGCGCGGATATTCCAAACCCCACGTGGCCGAATGGCGGCGGCCTCTCGCGCAAATGGGTGCTGCGCGCCGTCGACGCCAGCCTCGCACGGCTCGGGACCGACTACGTGGACGTCTACTACCTGCACAAGGAGGACCATGCCACGCCGCTCGGCGAGACGGTGCACGCCATGGCCGACCTCGTGCGTCAGGGCAAGATCCGCTATTTCGGCCTCAGCAATTACCGGTCCTGGCGGGTGGCGGAGATCTGCGGGCTGTGCGACCAGCTCGGCATCGACCGCCCGGTGGTGAGCCAGCCCTACTACCACGCGCTGAACCGGCAGCCGGAGACGGAGCACCTGCCGTCCTGCGCGCATTACGGCCTGGGCGTCGTGAGCTACAGCCCGTTGGCCCGCGGCATCCTGTCGGCCAAGTACGACCCGGACGCACCGCCGCCGGAGGACAGCCGCGCCGGGCGGCAGGACCGGCGGATGATGCAGACGGAGTGGCGGCCGGAATCGCTGGCGATGGCGCAGCAGATCGCGGCCCACGCGCGGGCGCACGGGGCCACGCCTACCGCGTTCGCTGTCGGTTGGGTGCTGAACAACCGCTTGGTGACGGGCGTCATCGGCGGCCCCCGGACCGAGGCGCAGTGGGAGGACTACCTGGCGGCGCTGGACTACCGGTTCACGGCGGAGGACGAGGCGTTGGTCGACCGGTTGGTGGCGCCGGGCCATGCCTCGACCCCGGGCTACAACGACCCGGCCTATCCGATCGAGGGCCGGCCGACGCGCGCCGTATAAAACCCGGCCGCAGCCATGTTGCAACCCGGGCTGGGGCTGCCGCATTGATTGGGTCTGAGCAGCATGGAGAACGATGATGACCGAGACGCCAAAGAGCCCATCGGCCGAGGTGGAACAGCTACGCGGCCAGTTGGACGAACTGCGGAGCACCGACCCTGCGACCCGGATGGAGGATGCCAAACAGCGCGTCGGCGCGACCGTATCCAACACCGCCGCCAGCGTGACCGAAGCGGTGGCCGAGCCGCTGCGCCAGGGTGCCGAGCGTGTGCGCGGCGTGGTGGACAGCGCCCGCCGGACCGCCGATCAGGTGAGCGCGCAAAAAGAGAGCCTGTCGCAGCGCATCCAGGACAAGCCGCTTGCGTCTATCGGCGTCGCGGTGCTGAGCGGCTACGTAATCGGCCGCATCGTCCGGTAGGCTCTGGGCGTCGGCTAGTGGGCAGCGGCAACCAGCGGCATACCGTCGAGCAGTTGCTGCTGGGCCCGGGCGAAGCAGTCGTTCAGCACGGTCGCAAGCTCGGACGCGCGGGTAGCATGACCGGCGTCCGTCAATGCCAGTTCCACATGGATGCGAAGTGCATCGTCATGCCCACGGCCGTCCCGCAGGGCCAATACCGAGGTCGTGAATGCAGCCCGCGCTGGGCCCGCGAGTCCCATTCGGTCGGCCGCCCACTGCGCGAACAGCTTGTCACGGCGCGCGGTGACAAGAAAGCGGACCTCCTCGTCATATGCGAACTTCGCCTCGAATGCTTGCTCGCGTTGCTGGAACGTCGTCATGGGAGTTGCCTCCTTCATCGTTACTTCGCGACGCCAGATATAGTGGATGCCGGCACGGAACGCCAAGCTGACTAAAACAGCAGCTTGCCAGCCACGATAATCAGGGTGGCGGCCAACGCGGCCTGCTTTCAGCGGACTACGCGGCGAGCTTGATCCGGCCCTGCATGCCCGGCCAGTCCGAGTAGCCCGTCGCGTCGCCGCCATACCAATACTGCTTCGGCGCGTCGGCCAATGGTGCCCCGGTGCGCAGCCGGTCCACCAGATCGGGATTGGCGATGAAGGGCCGACCAAAGCTGATCAGGTCGGCGTTGCCGTCTGCCAACGTCTGCTCCGCGAGTTCAAGGCCGTAGTTGTTGTTGGCGATATAGGCGCCGGAGAACCGCCGGCGCAGGGCCGGGTAGTCGATGCCGTTCGGGTCGCGGCTCATCTGCGTGACACCCTCGATGTCGTGCACATACATCAGGCCGAACTTGGACAGCGCGTCGATATAGACGCCGTAGGTGCCCATCGGGTCGCTATCGAGCGGCGTCTCGCCCGGCGACGTCGTGCCGGGCGAGATGCGGATGCCGACCCGCGCGCCGCCGCCCCATGCCTCCGTCACGGCGGCGACCACCTCGAGCGGGAAGCGCAGCCGGTTCTCCAGCGAGCCGCCATAGCGGTCGGTGCGCCGGTTGGTGCTGTCGCGGATGAACTGCTCCAGCAGGTAGTTGTTGGCGGAATGCACCTCGACGCCATCGAAACCCGCGTCCTTGGCGCACTGCGCGGCGTGGCGGTAGTCGGCGACGATCGCCGGGATCTCGTCCGTCTCCAGCGCACGCGGCGTCACGTGGTCCTGCAGGCCGCTGTTGGTGAACGCCTGGCCGTTGGGCTTGACGGCGGACGGGGCGACCGGCAGCGCGCCGTCGTGCAGGCTGGGATGCGAGATGCGGCCCGTGTGCCAGAGCTGCAGCACCATGCGTCCGTCCTGCGCATGGACGGCGCGGGTGACGCGCTGCCAGGCCTCGACCTGGGCGGGCGACCAGATGCCAGGGGTAAGGGCGTAGCCGCGGGCCTGCGGCGAGATGTTGGTCGCCTCCGAGATAATCAGCCCTGCGGTGGCGCGTTGCGCGTAGTACTCGGCGGCAAAATCCGGCGGCACCCCGGCGTCGCTGGA
>CAXTJW010000212.1:0-6633 GCA_964244305.1 uncultured Acetobacteraceae bacterium | reverse complement strand
AGGACATCAACGCCCGCACCGACGCCTATTTCAACCGCACGCGCGAGGTGATCGGGCGGTTCGGCGACAAGCGCGTCACCTATGCGATGTTCCTGCGCCGCCCCGTCATCTCGGCGCCGCGGCTGATGCTCGACTGGCTGACCGAGGTCGCCACCGCGCGCAACACGCGGTTCGAGTTCGACCACGCGCATCCCGAGGGCACCTGGGTCGGCGCCGGCGAGCCGATCGTGTATATCACCGGGAGCTTCCACGACCTGGCGGACTGCGAGACGATCTGCCTGCAGAAGCTCGGCGCGGCCTGCGTCGCGGCGCACAACGCCTACCAGATGAGCCTGGCGTTGCCGGCGGTGCGCTTCATCGCCATGGAGGCCCGGCACTGCGCCGGGGCCGAGATGCAGCAGATCATGGGCTATGCGGCGAGCGTCGGCAGCGCAGCAGCACAGCGTGAGGGTGCGAAGGGCTTCGTCGGCGCATCGTCCGATTTCGCGGCACCTTATTTCGGCGGCACGCGCGGGCTCGGCACCATGCCGCACGCGCTGATCGGATACGCCGGGTCGACGGTGCGCGCGGCGGAGATGTTCCACGAGACGTGCCCGGACGAGGCGCTCACCGTGCTGACGGACTTCTTTGGGCGTGAGATCACCGACGGCCTCGAGGTATGCCGCCGTTTTCCGGAACTCGCCGCCAGTGGGCAGCTCTCTGTGCGGCTCGACACGCATGGCGGCCGTTACCTGGAGGGCTTGGATCCCGCCGAAAGCTACGCCGTATTGGAACGCCGCGCGCCCGGCGCCATACGGCGCTACCGCAGCGACCAGGAACTGCGGCAATTGGTGGGGACCGGCGTCTCGGCGGCGGCGATCTGGCGGATGCGCGAGGCGCTCGATGAAGCAGGCTTCCCACAGGTGCGGATCGTGGTGTCGTCTGGCTTCGGCGTCGCCAAGTGCCGGGTGATGGCGGACACCAAGGCGCCGATCGACGTGGTGGGCACCGGCAGCTTCATCCCGGAAGACTGGCACGAGACCTACGCCACCGCGGACATCGTCGAGTACGACGGACAGGCGCGGGTCAAGGTTGGGCGCGAGTTCCTACTTCGGGCCAATGGAGCGCGCCAGTCCGAGGCCAAACGTGTTGAAACCGCGGCGGCGAACCCCAGGTCTGCCGCATGACGCTTCGGATCGCGCTTGCCCAGATCGACCCGCATGAGGGTGAGGTCACCGCCAACCTCGCCCGCATCCGTGCCGCCCGGGCCGAGGCTGCCGCGCTGGGCGCGGACCTGGTGGTGACGGCCGAGTTCTCCATCGCCGGCTATCCGCCCGAGGACCTCGTCCGCAAGCCGTCGTTCGTCGAGACCTGCGAGGCGGCCATCGACGAGTTGGCGCGCGACACTGCAGATGGCGGCCCTGGCCTGATCGTCGGCGGCCCGTGGCGCGACGGGGACCGGCTGTATAATGCCGCCTTCGTGCTGGATGGCGGCCGGATCATCGCGCGCCGGGCCAAGCATGAGCTGCCGAACTACGGCGTGTTCGACGACAAGCGGGTGTTCGACGCCGGCCCCAGCCCCGGGCCGGTCGCCTTCCGCGGCTATCGGCTGGGAGTTATGGTTTGCGAGGACTTCTGGCTGCCGGCGGTGTCGGAAACCCTCGCCGAGAGTGGTGCGGAGCTGCTGCTGTCCATCAACGGCTCGCCGTTCGAGGACGGCAAGCAGGCGCGCCGGGTGGCGCTCGGCGTCGCCCGCGTGGTGGAGACCGGGCTGCCGTTCGTGTTCCTGGGCCAGGTCTGCGGCCAGGACGAGTTGGTGTTCGACGGCGCAAGCTTTGTATTGAACGCGGACCGCACGCTCGCGGTACAGATGCCCTATTTTGCCGAGGCGCTAGTCGTCACGGAATGGCGGCGCGAGGGCGACATGCTGGTGTGCGCGCCGCAGACCTTGCCGCCGGAGCCGGATCGGCTGGAACTGATCTATCGCTGCATGATGCTGGGCCTCGGCGACTACGTGCGCAAGAACCGCTTTCCCGGTGTATTGCTCGGCCTGTCCGGCGGCATCGACAGCGCGCTCTCGGCGGCCGTAGCGGCCGACGCGCTGGGTGCGGCACAGGTCCGCGCGTTCATGCTGCCGAGCCCCTACACGAGTCAGCATAGCCTCGACGACGCCGCCGAATGCGCGCGTCTGCTGGGCATAAGCTGTGAAACCATCCCGATCAGCCCGGCCATGCACGCATTCGGCGAGGTGCTGGCGCCACTGTTCGCCGGGCGGCAGGCGGATATCACCGAAGAAAATATCCAGTCCCGCTCGCGTGGGCTCATTCTCATGGCCCTGTCGAACAAATTCGGCGACATGCTGCTGACCACGGGCAACAAATCCGAGATGTCCGTAGGTTATGCGACGTTGTACGGCGACATGTGCGGCGGCTACTCCGTGTTGAAGGACGTCTATAAAACCACCGTCTTCGCGCTGTGCCGCTGGCGAAACGAGCACTTTCCCGATGGCGCGCTGGGTCCACATGGCCCGGTGATGCCGGACCGGGTCATCAGCAAGGCGCCGTCGGCCGAGCTGAAGCACGATCAGACCGATCAGGACACCCTACCGCCCTACGTGGACCTCGATGCGATCCTGGAAGGGCTCGTCGAGGGCGAGCAGTCGGTCGATGCACTTGTGGACCGCGGCTATGACCGCGCGACGGTGCTGCGGGTCTGGCGGATGCTGGACCGCGCCGAATATAAGCGCCGCCAAGCCCCGCCCGGCGTGAAGATCACTCCGCGCGCCTTCGGCCGGGACCGGCGCTACCCGATTACCAACGGCTATACGGGGCTTGTGGCTTGACCGAACCGCCGGTTCCCGAGCACAGCTGGCGCGTCCGCATCCTGGACCTTTCCGGGGGCGCCGAGGATAATATCGTCGAGGACGTGCCGGGCTTCCTGTCGCTGGAGCACGCCAATTTGTTCGCTCGGCGCTACGTGCGGGACAGCATGGAGCGTTGCCGGGCACGGGGTATGGAGGCGAAGGCGGTATTGGACGCCTGGTTCGCCTTTGGGGAGGACGCCGAGGTGTTGAACGCCGGCGAGGGCGGCTGGCGCAGCGCCACCGAACTGCACGACTTCGCCGCGCGCCGTGCCGCGATGGCCGACCGCGATTGGCGCTCGATCGACCCCCGCATCGTTCGCGGCAACGAGGACGATGACGCGGATGCCGACGAAGTGGGAGGCGACGAGTTCGGGAGCGCATGAAGGTCCGCTTCGCCCCGAGCCCGACCGGCTTGCTGCATGTCGGCAACGCACGCATTGCCCTCGCCAACTATTTGCTCGCTCGGCGGCACGGCGGACAATATTTGCTGCGGCTCGACGATACCGACACCGAGCGCAACCGCCCGGAATACGCCGACGCCATCGCCTACGACCTGCGCTGGCTCGGCATCGGTTGGGACGAGACGTTCCGCCAGTCGGACCGGCTGGAAAAATACTCCGAGGCGGCCGAGCGGCTGAAGGCGTCCGGGCGGCTCTATCCCTGCTTCGAGAGCGAGGAGGAGCTGAACGCCAAGCGCGAACTGCGCGTCCGCCGCAAGCAGCCGCCGATCTACGACCGCGCCATGCTGAAACTGACGCCCGAGCAGCGCGCCGCGGCCGAGGCCAACGGCAAGCGTCCGCATTGGCGGTTCCTGCTGTCCGGCTACCCCGCCGAGTGGGGCGACATGGTGCTGGGCGCGCGCTCGGTGAAGCTGTCCGCGATCTCGGACCCGATCCTGATCCGGGCGGACGGCACGCCGCTCTATACCTTCACCTCCGTGGTGGACGACATCGACGCCGGGATCACCAATATCGTGCGCGGCGAGGACCACGTCACCAACACCGGCATCCAGATCGACATCATGGCGGCGCTCGGCGCCCGTCCGGCGAACATCCGGTTCGCGCACTTGCCTTTGCTGGTGGACCAGGACGGCGGCAAGCTGTCCAAACGCGTCGGCGCGCTGTCGCTGCGCAGCCTGCGCGGTGACGGGATCGAGCCGCAGGCCCTGGTCGGGTATCTCGCCCGGCTCGGCACCTCCGATGACGCGGCGCCGCAAACCGCCGACGAGATCGCGGCGACCTACGACCTCTCGCACGTGTCGCACTCGGCGGCGCGGTTCGACGGGCGGCAACTGCTGGCGCTCAACCGCAAGGTGCTGCATGATCTGTCGTTCGAGGCGGTGCGCGACCGGCTGCCGCCCTCGGCCACATCGGCATTCTGGGTCGCGGTGCGCGGCAACCTTGATCTGCTGAATGAGGCGCGGGGATGGTGGGACGTGGTGGCCGGGACGATCGTGCCGCCGTTGATCGAGGAGGAGGCCGATTTCCTGCATTCGGCGCTCGAAACCCTGCCGGCGGAACCGTGGGACAACGACGTATGGACCAACTGGATCGACGCGCTGAAGGCGGCGACCGGCCGCAAGGGCAAGCGGCTGTTCCTGCCGCTGCGCCTGGCGTTGACCGGGGAGGACCACGGGCCGGAGCTGCGCGACCTGCTGCCGCTGATGGGCCGCGCGCGGGCGGCGGAGCGGCTGCGGCTGGCGGCGGCATGAACGAGATCACGGATTATGCAGCGTTGCGGGCGCATATGGGGGCGATGACTCCGCTCTCGGAGCGTAAGGTGCTGTCGGCGCTCGATCATCACTGCCGGACCTTCATCGCGCTATCGCCTTTCTTGGTATTGGCGTCGGCGGATCGAGACGGCCGGGCGGATGCCAGCCCGCGCGGCGATCCACCGGGCTTCGTGCAGGTACTGGACGACCGCACGCTGCTGCTGCCCGACCGGCCCGGCAACAACCGTGTGGACAGCTTCGCCAACATTCTGACATCGCCCGGCGTCGGCCTGATCTTCTTCGTGCCCGGTATCGACGAAACCTTGCGGGTCAATGGCACGGCCCGCTTGTCGACGGACGGCGATGCCCTTGCCGGTTCCAGCATCACCGGCAAGATGCCGCGCACCGGTATGGTGGTCACCATCAGCGAGGTCTTCTTCCACTGCGCCAAAGCTCTGCGCCGCGCTCGGCTGTGGGACCCGGCGGTGCAGGTGGAACGCTCCAGCTTCCCAAGCCTGGGCCGCATCATCGCCGAGCAAACGCGGCTGTTCACCGTCGAGGACGCCGAGCGCCGAACCGAGGAAGCCTACCGTACCCGGATGTATTGAACCGCTCCATGCCCACGCTCACGCTGCACAACACCATGACCCGGCGGCGCGAGACATTCGTGCCGATCGACCCCGATCACGTCCGGCTCTATGTCTGCGGTCCTACGGTCTACGACCTCGCGCATATCGGTAACGCTCGCGGCATGACGGTGTTCGACGTGCTGACGCGGGTGCTGCGGCACTTGTATCCGCGGGTGACGTATGTGCGGAACATCACCGACGTGGACGACAAGATCAACGCCCGCGCCGCCGAGAGCGGGGAGGGGATCGAGGACGTCACCGCCCGCACCACGGCGCAGTTCCACGCCGACATGGCGGCGCTCGGCAACCTGGCGCCGGATATCGAGCCGCGTGCGACCGAGCACATTGCTGGCATGATCGCGCTGATCGAGCGGCTGATCGAGGGCGGTCACGCCTATGCCGCCCAGGGCCATGTGCTGTTCGCCGTCGCGACCTTCGCGCAGTACGGCGCGTTGTCGGGCCGCAGTACGGACGAGTTGCTGGCCGGGGCGCGGGTCGAGGTGGCGCCCTATAAGCGCGACCCCGGCGATTTCGTATTGTGGAAACCGTCGCCGCCGGACTTGCCGGGTTGGGATAGCCCATGGGGGCGCGGCCGGCCCGGCTGGCACATCGAGTGCAGCGCGATGGCTTGGCAATATTTGGGCGAGACGTTCGACATCCATGGCGGCGGCGGCGACCTGATGTTCCCGCACCACGAGAACGAGCGCGCGCAGAGCCTGTGCGCCCTGCCGGGCAGCGGCTTTGCGCGGGTTTGGCTGCATAACGGCATGCTGAACCTGAATGGCGAGAAAATGTCGAAATCGCTGGGCAATTTCTTCACCATCCGCGATGTGCTGGCGCGTGCGCCGCATGAGGCAATTCGCCTGATGCTGCTGAAATCGCAGTACCGCGGTACCTTGGAGTTCAGCGACGCCGGGCTGATCGAGGCGCGCGGCGAGCTGGACCGATTCTACCGCGCGCTCGCGCATGCACCCGGCGCGGATGGCGCGGTGCCTGATACGGTGTTGGACGCATTGTGCGACGACCTGAACACGCCGCTCGCGCTGTCGACAATGCATGCGCTGGCAGGCGATGCAATGGCCGGCGACAAGGCTGCGGCGGCTGGTTTGCGAGCCGGCGGCGCGCTTATGGGCCTGCTGCAGGCCGACCCGGCCGCTTGGTTCCAGGGGGGCGGGGATGCGGGCGAGATCGAGGCCGCCATCGCCGAGCGCATCGCTGCCCGGCGTGCCCGGGACTTCGCCCGCGCCGACGCGATCCGCGCCGAGTGGCTGGCGCAGGGCGTGGTGTTCGAGGATCGTCCGGATGGCTCGACCGATTGGCGCCGGGTCGCGACCGAACCGGCATGACCGGGCGCAACGGCGGCGCCGACATCGGCCCCATTGGCGAGAACAGCCCGGTGGTGATCCTGGTGCGGCCGCAGCTCGCGGACAACATCGGCGCCTGCGCCCGCG
>CAXTJW010000211.1:6349-6674 GCA_964244305.1 uncultured Acetobacteraceae bacterium | reverse complement strand
GGAATGGGAGTAGTCTCGCTATGAGTGCGACGACGATTGGGCCCAATTTGGGTAGTCTATCTTGGAATCGTGAGGCGCTGGAACCAGGCCCGGAGCAGGATGCCGTCATCAAGGGCATCACCGGCGAAGTCGCCGATAAGGGCTTCGTGGTCGCAAACCTCGACAAGGTCGTGAACTGGGCGCGCACCGGCAGTCTATGGCCGATGACGTTCGGCCTGGCATGCTGTGCAGTGGAGATGATTCACGCCTACATGCCCCGCTATGACCTCGACCGTTTTGGGGTGATTCCCCGCGCCAGCCCGCGCCAGTCCGACGTCATGATCGT
>CAXTJW010000211.1:0-6339 GCA_964244305.1 uncultured Acetobacteraceae bacterium | reverse complement strand
GATGGCGCCGGCGCTGCGCAAGGTCTACGACCAGATGCCGGAGCCGCGTTGGGTCATCAGCATGGGAAGCTGTGCCAACGGCGGCGGCTACTATCATTACAGCTACTCGGTAGTGCGTGGATGCGACCGCATTGTGCCGGTCGATGTCTATGTGCCGGGCTGCCCTCCGACCGCGGAGGCTTTGGTTTACGGGATCATGCAGTTGCAAAAGAAAATCCGCCGGACCGGGACCATACTTCGTGGCTGACGAGACCGTTGCTGCCTACGCGCCAGCCCCGG
Organism: uncultured Acetobacteraceae bacterium; assembly: GCA_964244305.1. Lineage (GTDB taxonomy): Bacteria > Pseudomonadota > Alphaproteobacteria > Acetobacterales > Acetobacteraceae > CAHJXG01. Next base: position 6,060 of record CAXTJW010000211.1, on the reverse strand, counting down.
CGTTGACCGGGCTCCCGCTTCTGGCCGATCAGGCAAGCAAGTTGCCTGGCGTTCTGCGCGGCGGCTTGGAGGGTGGCGAGCTTGTGTTGCACGTGGGCCGGGTTGACCTCCTGGCCGTGTTGACCACCTTGCGCGACGATCCGCGGTTCGCTTGCGAGCAGCTTATGGACCTGTGCGGCGTGGACTGGCCGGAGCGTCCGGAGCGGTTTGACGTCGTATACATGCTGCTCTCGGTTTCGTTAAACCACAGGGTTCGCCTGGTCGTGCGGACCAGCGCCGAGACGCCGGTGCCGAGTATCCATACGATTTGGCCAGTGGCGACTTGGTTCGAGCGTGAGGCCTGGGACCTGTTCGGCATCAGCTTCAGCGACCAGCCCGACCTGCGCCGCATCCTTACCGACTACGGTTTCCAAGGTCACCCGCTGCGCAAGGACTTCCCGCTGACCGGCTACGTCGAGGTCCGCTACGACGACGAGCGCAAGCGCGTCGTGAATGAGCCTGTGACCCTGACGCAAGATTTCCGGAATTTCGATTTCGTCTCGCCATGGGAGGGCATGGTTACCCTGCCCGGCGACGAAAAGGCCCACACCGACCGCCAGAAGGCCGCGTCAATGGATGCAGCCGCCAATAAGGATAGCAAGTGATGCCAGACGGTATCCGCGCACATCAGTTCGAAGGCACTCACCCGACCACGCCGGGCGAGGACAAGCCGGACACGACCAAGGTGATCGAGGTCGACAACCACACCATCAACTTCGGCCCGCAGCACCCGGCCGCGCACGGCGTGTTGCGCCTGATTCTTGAGATGGACGGCGAGGTCGTCGAGCGTGCCGATCCGCATATCGGACTGCTGCACCGCGGCACCGAGAAGCTGATCGAGCATAAGACCTATTTGCAGGCGCTGCCGTATTTCGACCGGTTGGACTACGTGAGCCCGATGTGCATGGAGCACACTTGGATACTCGCGCAGGAGAAGCTGCTCGCAGTCGCGGCGCCGGAACGCGGCCGCTGGATCCGGACGATGTTCGCCGAGATCACTCGCGTGCTGAACCACCTGTTGAACGTGACGACCTATGCGCTCGACATCGGCGCCATCACGCCGAGCCTATGGGGCTTTGAGGAGCGCGAGAAGCTGCTGCAGTTCTATGAGGGCGTGTCCGGCGCGCGCTATCACGGCAACTACTTCCGCGTCGGTGGGGTCGCCCGTGACCTGCCGGCCGGAATGGCCGAACAGATTGCCGCCTGGGCCGACATCTTCCCGAAGTTTATCGACGAACTCGAGCAGTTGCTGACCAGCAACCGCATCTGGAAGCAGCGCACCGTCGATATCGGCATCATGACCCCGGAAGACGCGCTGGCCTGGGGCTTCACCGGTCCATGCATCCGCGCGAGCGGCGTGCCGTGGGACCTGCGCAAGTCGCAGCCCTACGACATGTATGAGCAGGTCGAGTTCGATGTGCCGGTAGCGCGCAACGGCGACTGCTATGACCGTTACCTCGTGCGCATGGCCGAGATGCGACAGAGCGTCTACATCATCCAGCAATGCCTGGAGCGCATGCAGCCCGGCCCGGTCAAGATCGAGGACCGCAAGTTCACCGCGCCGCGCCGCAAGGAGATGAAGCGTTCGATGGAGGCGCTGATCCATCACTTCAAGCTGTATACCGAAGGTTATCATATTCCGGCCGGTTCGACCTACACGGCAACGGAAAGCCCAAAGGGCGAGTTCGGCGTCTACTTGATCGCGGACGGCAGCAACCGGCCCTACCGATGCAAAATTCGCCCAACCGGCTTCGCCCATTTGCAGGCGATCGAGCACATGTCCAAGCGCCACATGCTGGCCGACGCGGTGGCCATCATCGGCTCCATCGACGTCGTGTTCGGCGAGATCGATCGGTAGAGCATGTCTGAGCATCTTGGCGGTCCGCGCGGATCACAGGTCGGCACCGGAACGGCGGAGAACATCGGCGACGGGTCGAGCGGCGAGGGCGCACAGCAGCCAACTCATTTCGCCTTCGACGAGGCGAGCGAGGCAGAGATCGCCAAGGTGCTGACCAAGTATCCGCCGAGCCGTAAGGCAAGCGGTGTATTGCCCCTGTTGTATATCGTGCAGCATCAGATGCGCCGTCAGACTGACAGCGCTTGGGTGCCGCGAGTTGCAATGGATGTTGTGGCGGCGCGGCTGGAGATGCCGCCGATTCGCGTCTACGAAGTCGCAACTTTTTACTTGATGTTCAATACCAATCCGATCGGCCGCTACCATCTTCAGGTCTGTGGCACAACGCCGTGCTGGCTGCGAGGATCAGACGAGATCACCCGCGCCTGCCGCGACGAGACCGGCCTCAAGGGATGGCGTGAGATGAGTTCGGATGGGATGTTTACCATGTCGGAAGTCGAGTGCCTCGGCGCTTGCGTAAACGCGCCGATTTTGGCGGTGGATGACGACTACTATGAGGACCTGGATTACGACCGCACGATTGCGTTGCTGCGTGCGTTGCGCCGTGGTGAGCGGCCGCAGCCCGGCTCGACGACTGGGCGGCTCACTTCGGCGCCCGATGGCGGTCCGACGACTTTGAATTCGATTGAGATAGCTGGGGAGTAGGGCGGATGCTTGCCGACCAGGACCGCATTTTCACCAATTTATATGGCCAGCACGACTGGACACTCGAGGGCGCACGCGCGCGCGGCGATTGGGACGGCACGGCCGCACTCATCGCCCGTGGGCGCGACGCGATCATCGAGGAGATGAAGGCGTCGGGGCTGCGCGGCCGTGGCGGCGCTGGGTTCCCGACCGGGATGAAGTGGTCGTTCATGCCGAAGCAGGCGTCGCCGGATGGGCGGCCGAGCTATCTCGTCGTCAATGCCGATGAAAGCGAGCCCGGCACCTGCAAGGACCGCGACATCCTGCGCCATGATCCGCACAAGCTGATCGAGGGCTGCTTGATCGCTTCCTTCGCGATGGGCGCGCAGGCCTGTTATATCTACGTTCGCGGAGAGTACTACAACGAAACCTGCAATCTGCAGGCCGCGGTGGACCAGGCCTATGCGGCGAACTTGCTGGGCAAGAACGCTGCCGGGTCGGGCTACGATTTCGATCTGTATGTGCATCGTGGAGCTGGGGCATATATTTGCGGCGAGGAGACCGCCTTGCTCGAGAGCCTGGAGGGCAAGAAGGGCATGCCGCGCCTGAAGCCGCCCTTTCCGGCGGCGGTGGGGCTGTATGGCTGCCCGACCACGGTGAACAACGTCGAGACGATCGCGGTCGCGCCGACGATCCTGCGCCGCGGCGGCGCATGGTTCTCGGCGCTGGGCCGGCCGAAGAACACCGGCACCAAGATCTTCTGCATCAGCGGCCATGTGAACAAGCCGTGCAATGTCGAGGAGGAGTTGGGCATCCCGCTCCGCGAGCTTATCGACACCTACGCCGGGGGCGTGCGCGGCGGCTGGGACAACCTGCTCGCCGTCATCCCCGGCGGTTCCAGTGTGCCGTTGCTGCCGAAGGACATCTGCGACACCGTGCTGATGGACTTCGACAGCCTGCGCGATGTGAAGTCCGGTCTTGGGACTGCTGGCGTCATCGTCATGGACAAGTCGACCGATGTGATCCGCGCAATCGACCGTCTCGCGCAGTTTTACAAACATGAAAGCTGCGGCCAGTGCACGCCGTGCCGCGAGGGCACCGGATGGATGATGCGCGTCATGCACCGGATGGTGCAGGGCCGGGCGGAGCTGGATGAGATCGACACGTTGGAGAAGGTGACCAAGCAGATCGAGGGGCACACCATTTGTGCGCTGGGCGACGCGGCAGCTTGGCCGATCCAGGGCCTGATCCGGCATTTCCGGCCAGTTATGGAAGATCGCATCGCCGCTTATAAGGCAGCACGTGCGCCAAGACCTTTGCCGATGGCGGCGGAATAGGCTCCGGCCCGTTTCCCGCCCGAGGCTTCTAGAAAGATAGCATCATGGCGAAACTAACCGTCGACGGGATGGCCGTCGAAGTTCCAAACGGCGCGTCGGTCCTGCAGGCCTGTGAGGCTGTGGGCGTCGAAATTCCACGTTTCTGCTATCACGAGCGCCTGTCGGTCGCTGGCAACTGCCGCATGTGCCTGGTCGAGATCGAGAAGGCGCCAAAGCCGGTCGCAAGCTGCGCCTATCCGGTCGCGGACGGCATGGTCGTAAAGACCGACACGCCAATGGTGCGGCAGGCGCGTCGGGGCGTGATGGAGTTCCTGCTGATCAACCATCCGCTGGACTGCCCAATTTGCGACCAGGGCGGCGAGTGCGACCTGCAGGACCAGGCCTATTCCTATGGCATGGACCACTCCCGTTTCGCCGAGAACAAGCGGGCGGTTAAGGACAAATACCTGGGCCCGCTGGTCAAGACGTTCATGACCCGGTGCATCCACTGCACCCGGTGCATTCGCTTCAGCAGTGAGGTCGCGGGCGTGTCGGAGATGGGCGCCACCGCCCGCGGTGAGTCGATGGAAGTCGGCACCTACATCGAAAAGGCGCTGACGACCGAGCTGTCCGGCAACCTGATCGATATCTGCCCGGTCGGCGCGTTGCTGAACAAGCCATATAGCTTCACGGCGCGTCCGTGGGAGCTGCGCAAGACCGATAGCGTGGACGTGCATGACGCGCTGGGCGCCAATATTCGCGTGGACGCACGCGGGTCCGAGGTATTGCGGGTGCTGCCGCGCATCAATGACGACGTGAACGAGGAGTGGCTGGGCGACAAGTCGCGGTTCAGCCATGACGGCCTGAAGCGCCGCCGCCTGGATAAGCCCTGGGTGCGCCAGGACGGCAAGCTGCGCCCGGCGACCTGGCCCGAGGCATTCGGCGCTATTGCAGCCAAGCTCAAGGGCCTGTCCGGGGACCGCATCGGCGCCATCGCCGGCGATTTGTGCGATGCCGAGAGCATGATGGCGTTGAAGGATTTGCTGGCCGGGCTCGGGTCGCAGAACCTCGATTGCCGGCAGGACGGCGCGGCGCTGGATGGCAGCCGGCGCGAGTTCTACACGTTCAACAGCACCGTCGCCGGTATCGATGATGCCGACGCGATCTTGCTGATCGGCAGCAATCCGCGGCGTGAGGCACCGGTGCTGAACGCCCGCATTCGCAAGCGCTGGGCCGCAGGCGGCTGCCCCGTCGCCTATATCGGTCAGCCCGCCGATCTGACCTATACGGCCAAGCACCTTGGCGACGGTATGGACGGCCTTGAGGCGGCCACCGAAATGCTGCGCGGCGCCAAGCGGCCAATGATCATCGTCGGCCAGGGTGCGCTGCGGCGTCCTGACGGCGCGGCCATACTGGCGGCGGCCTGGGCGCTCGCGGCGACGGTCGGCGCGCTGACCCCAGAGTGGCACGGCTTCAACGTGCTGCACACCGCAGCCGCCCGCGTCGGCGCGCTGGATCTCGGCTTCCTGCCCGGCCCCGGCGGCAAGGCAGTGCCGGCCATGCTCGGCGGCGGTGTGGACCTGCTGTGGCTGCTGGGTGCCGATGAACTCAATACGGCCGCAATCGGCGCGAATACCTTCGTGGTTTACCAGGGTCATCACGGCGACCTCGGTGCTGGCCGCGCCGACGTCATCCTGCCGGGCTCGGCCTATACCGAAAAGGGCGGTACCTATGTGAATACCGAGGGCCGGGTGCAGCGCGGCTACGTCGCCGTGCAGCCGCCGGGCGAGGCGCGGGAGGATTGGGCGATCTTGCGCGCGTTCAGCGCCGTGCTCGGCGCACCGCTGCCTTATGACACCATCCAGGACGTCCGCGACCGCATGGCGGCGGTGAATCCAGTGTTCGCGACGGTCCAAGGGCTATCGCGGCGCGGCTGCGACGACCAGGGCGGCCCGTCCGGCGATGCCGCGGCCGTCGATGCGGCGCCGTTGCAGCCAGCCGTGCCCAACTACTACCAGACCAACGTCATCAACCGCGCCAGCTCCATCATGGCCGAGTGCACCCGCACCTACGTCGCCCCGATCTTACAGGCGGCGGAGTGAAGCAATCGTGAACGCCTTCATCGCCACACCCTTCGGCACCCTCATCCTCACCGTCGCGCAGACG
>CAXTJW010000210.1:0-6694 GCA_964244305.1 uncultured Acetobacteraceae bacterium | reverse complement strand
CCGTCGTGCCGCATGTCGACGACCTCGGCGCGAGCCACGGGGCGAACCGGGCCTTTCTGGAGCTGGCGGCGCAGGGCTTGGTGACCTGCGGCTCGGTGATGGTGCCCGGCGCTTGGTTCCGCGAGATCGCCGAGGCCGCCGTGGCCGACCCCGCCCTCGACATCGGCGTGCACCTGACGCTTACGAGCGAGTGGGACGCATGCCGCTGGGCGCCGCTTTCCACTCTCAGCCGAGCATCGGGCCTGATTGATGGGGACGGCTATTTTTGGCGCACCCTGGAGGATCTGCGGCGTCATGTCGTCCCCGAGGCGGCCGAGATCGAGCTGCGGGCGCAGATCGACCGGGCGCTCGCGGCCGGCATGCGTCCGACCCACCTCGACGCGCACATGGCGGCGGCGATGCTGCCTGGGCTGCTCGACGCCCATGTGCGGCTCGGGCGGGAGTATGGCCTAGTGCCGGTGCTGCCGCGGTCGATCGCCTGGGCGCCGGATTCGGCGGCGTACCGGGGCGTCCTTGCCGAGTTGGATGCGGCCGGGGCGCCGGTGTTCGACCATTGCCGCGGCACGCTGGCGGTCGGCCGGGACGAGCTGGAGGACGGCTGGCGCACGATGATCGCCGAGCTGCCGCCGGGGGTCACGCACCTCGCTTTGCACTGTACGGCGCCGGGCGATTTCAGCGCGATGGCGCCGGAGCACGCCGGGTGGCGCTACGGAGAGTATGGGCTGCTCGCGTCCGATTTCCTGCGCGAGCTTTGCGCGGCCGGCGAGGTGGCTATCATGGGCACTCGTTCGGCGCAGCGGCTTTGGGTGGATGGTGACTGATGGGAATCCAAATTGCCGAGCCTGCGTCGCCGAAAGGCCTGGCTTGGCCGTTCAAGGCGCAGATCGCGACCCAAGCGCAAATAACGGCATCGAGCCTGTCCTCGTAAGCTTTTAATTGTATGCCGCTGGCAGTAGCTTCCAGCTCTGGCAGAGCGCGTGCGACTCCGCTGATTTTCTCTTCGAGTAACTCGACAATAGTGCGCCACTGACAATACAACTTTGTCCGACGCTCTTTCGGCGCGAGCTTTGGCCAATAGCGCCTGATCTTTGCCATCTTGTAAGGCAGGCGCGTCGGGGCGTTTGCAAGTTCCACGAGAGCCGGATGGGGATAGACCTCGATCAGGCCGGGGGATGAGATCGTGGTCGTTTGCAAACAGTAGCCGGCTTCCGCGAAATCGAGGTGCAGGTCGTCGCTGATCTTGCCAGGCCGCTTCTCGCTCGGCGTATGCGTTCCGCATTGCCGGCTACCGTATGCCGTCGAGACGGCGTCGTCGGAGCAACGGCGATGTTTGATGAGCTCCTTGGAAAGCGGCATGTCGACCGCGACGAGATCCGGTTTTCGACCGCATAGCTTCAAGCACGCAGCCAGCAGCGCGGAGGCATCGGGCTGCGAACCCGATGGGCGGGCGTCTGGCGCGAGACCATCGTCCGTGTGGGCATCCGCGCGGGCATAAAAATCTTGATAGGACGATGCCAAGGCGTTCAAATGCCAGCCTTCGGCAGCCTCCACCACGAGCGCAACGCCGCTCGGCTGCGTCAGTGTCCAGGCCGCGTCAATTCCAAGTACAGCTCGCATGGCCCCGCACTACAATGTCGGGGAGCAGCTTATGTTACATGCGGAAGAGGCAGTCTATAACCAGGGAAATAGCCGTATTATGACAACGCCGCCGCCGTTCGAGCGTATCCGGGGCTCGCTGCTCGGCGGGGCTGTCGGCGACGCGCTCGGCGCAGCCGTCGAGTTCCTGTCGTTGGCCCAACTCCGCAATCAATTCGGGCCCGCAGGCGTGCGCGACTATGCTCCCGCCTATGGCCGCCGCGGCGCGATCACTGACGACACGCAAATGACCCTGTTCACTGCCGAGGGCGTGCTGCGGGCCTGGGTGCGAGGCGAGCAACGCGGCATCTGCGGCGTATCTGGTGTGATTCACCATGCCTACCTGCGCTGGCTCCTGACCCAGGGCGAGCGCCCCGAACATTTTGACGAACGGATCGGAACCGATGGCTGGCTGTTCGCGACGAAGGGCCTGCACAGCCGGCGCGCGCCGGGCAACACCTGCCTGTCCGCGCTGCGCTGCGCGGACAGCCTGACCGGCCCGGAAATTGCGCGCAACAACAGCAAGGGCTGCGGCGGAGTGATGCGCGTGGCACCGGTCGGCCTGTTCGCGAGCATGATCGGCGGCGACGATCGGGTGTTCGGCATGGCGGCGGATGCGGCGGCCCTCACCCATGGCCATCCGAGCGGATACCTGTCCGCCGGGCACCTCGCAGTCACCATCGCCAGCTTGCTCCGGGGCGACCGCCTGCCCGCGGCGCTGGATGCTGCCGACGTGCAGCTTCGGGCCCGCGAGCACCATGGCGAAGTGGCGGAGGCTGTCGCTGCCGCCCGCGCGCTCGCCGCGAAAGGGCGGCCAACCCCGGAGGAGGTCGAGAGCCTGGGTGGCGGCTGGGTCGCGGAGGAAGCGCTGGCGCTCGCGGTCTGCTGCGCTCTGGCCGCGCAGGACTTTGCGGACGGCGTGCTGCTTGCCGCAAACCATTCTGGCGACAGCGACAGCGCCGCGGCGATAACGGGCAACCTGCTCGGCGCGGAGCTTGGCGTCACGGCAATCCCGGCGGCTTGGCTCGACGAGTTGGAGCTCCGCCTGGAGATCGAGCGTTTGGCAAGCGACATGCACGCGGTCTGCGCCGGCCAAATGACATCCAAGCAGGCCTGGGACGCATATCCCGGCTGGTAGGCCCGATCAGCCCTCCACGGCCCGCAGCAACGTCGGCAAATCCAGCCGGCGCAGGCTCGCGGTCGCCACGCCGTCGATGATGTCGGCGAACAGCGTGCGCTTTTCGCTCAAAATCTCGCCGATGCGCTGCTCGATGCTGTCCGGCGTCAAATAAGCGAAAACCTGCACCGGCCGGGTCTGGCCGATGCGGTGGGCGCGGTCCTCGGCTTGCGTCTCGACCGCCGGGTTCCACCAGCGGTCGAAATGGAACACCACCGACGCCGCCGTCAAGTTCAGCCCCACGCCGCCCGCGCGCAGCGACGCCACCAGCACCCGCCGGCCAGGATCGGAGGCGAAATGCGCCACCGCATCGTCGCGCGCGGCGGCCGACATGCCGCCGGTCAGCAGCAGCGGGTCGAGCGGCTTGATGGCGCGGGCAATGGCCTCGGCGCCGAACGGGGCGGCGACGAACTGGCTGAACACCAGCGCCTTCTCGCCGCCCGCCGCCACCTCGCGCAGCCGGCGGCGCAGGTCGTCGAGCTTGGCCGAGGCGCCGGTGCGCGGGCAGGCGTTGCAGATCTGCTTCAGCCGCAAGATCAGCTCCAGTACATGCGTTACCCGCAGCTCCGCCCCCAGCGAGCGCAGCCACACCAGGCCCTCGTGATGGGCGATGTCGTAGGCGGCGCGCTGGATGGGCAGCAGCTCCGGCGCCAGCTCGAACACGGTCTTCGGCGGCAGGTCGGGCAGCACGTCGGCCCGGCGGCGGCGCAGCTGCACGACGGACAGGGCGCGGCGCAGCCCAGAGACCATCGTGTCCGGGTCGTAAAGCCCCGGCGCCACGAAATCGAGGATCGACACCGCGTCGTCGGGCCGGTTCTCGAGCGGCGTGCCGGTCAGCGCCCAGGCGCGTTGCCGGGGCAGCGCCTTGACGGTGGCAGCGATGAAGGTATGCGCGTTCTTGATCCGCTGCGCCTCGTCGGCCACCACGACCTGCCACATGCGGCGCTTCGGCCCATACGGCGCCGGCAGCGCCATGTCGCTGCGCAGCGTGTCGAAGCCGGTCAGATACACCTGGGCCGGCGCCCGCCAGCGTTGGCGGCGGTCCTCGCGCACGCCGATGCAGGTGGACAAAGCGAGTTCCGGCGCCCATTCACGCAACTGCCGACGCCATTGCAGCACTAGCCCGGCCGGCACCAGGATCAGCGCCGGTCCAGGCGCGCCGCTCTGCAGCAGCACGCGCAAAGTGCCGATCGCCTGGATGGTCTTGCCGAGGCCCATTTCGTCCGCCAGCAAAACACCCGGCACCGCCAGCAGCCGGGCGATGCCGGCTTGCTGATAGGGCGGCAGCGGCGAACGCCAGGCGAAACCCCATGGCTGGCGCGCGGATACGGCGAGCTGCATCCGCCCGTTATGCCTCCTCCCCGCTACGCCTCGTCATTGTCCAGTGCGCTCGGCTCCGCCATGGCGGTGTTCTCGGTGTAGTCGCTGGCGATGCTGCCGGAAATCAGCAGCACATCGGCGCCGTCCAGCCGCCGCAGGTCCCACTGGGTGATCCAGCCCTTGATGTATTGCCGCATGATGCGCGAGCTGGTGCGCTCGCCCGGCGGCAGCGGCGGCGCAGGCCAGGCATAGGCGTCGCTATACAGGCGCCGAACCTTGCCATGGCAAATGGCGAGGTCGTCCGGCGACGGCGGCAGCAGGCGGTGCTGCAACACCGTCCGCTCGATATGGCGGATGCCGCCCAGCGCGAGTGCTGCCTCCACGTCGCGGCCCTTCAGCGCCAGCCGCTCCGGCAGCTTCTCGCTGTCGAGCCGCGCGTTGATGACCGCGGTGGCGAAGTCGTCGGTGATGGCGTAGGCCGCGACGATGCCGGGAAAGCGGCGCGCACCCTCCAGGCCGAGCCACGCGCCGAGCCACGCATAGGACAACGCGCGCTGCAGCGGCGTGTAGCGGCCGATCAGCTCCAGCTCGTCGAGCAGGATGCACCAGCCGGAGTAGCCGGCGGCGCGGAACAGCAGCGGCACGAAGCGGGTGAGCTGCTCGGTCATCTCAGCGGCGGGGATTGGTTTCAACGAGAACATCTTGCCGGCGCCGGCGGTGGAGAGGGCTTGGCGGATGGCCGGGGTGCTCACTTTGGCGCCGGACCACAATCGGGCGATGCGGCGCAGCATCTCCGGCGTCGTGGCGGCCCGGCGCAGCAGGAACACGCACGCCGCGAAGATCGGCGCGAACCCGGCCCCAGGCGTGCTGACGGCGGCTTCCAATGCATCCAGCGCCTCGGGCCGTTCGCGCAGGGCGGCGACGCAGGCGGCGGCCGGGTCGTCCGGGCGGTCCGGCAACGCTGCGCCGCGCAGGGCGGCGGCGAGCACATGGCCGGGATGCGACAGCGGGGTTTCCTTGCTGATGACGACGCGGCTGACGACGAAGCCTTGCTGGCGCGCGACCTCGGCAAGGTAGCCGAGCATATGCGACTTCCCCGTGCCGAAGCCGCCAGCCAGGCCGATCCCGGCGGCCACCGGACCCGTGTCGGCCCAGGCCGCCCCGAGCGCTGCCTCGAAGGCGTGCTCGATCCTGGTCTGCTCGGTGCCCATCTGGCGGATGGCGGCGCGGTTGGGCACGCCGACCCGAAGCGCCTCGATTGCCGTGCGCGCCTCGAGTGTCATGGGGGCGGGATCATGCCGCGAGCCAGACCAGCGGCGCCACCGGGTTCTGCCGGTCCCCGGGGCGCACGTCGGGCCACACCCGCATCTGCAGCGCCGCGTATTGGCTCAGCGCGCGGCGCGGATCGCCGGTGGCGAGCGCCGCGTCGGCCAGCACCGCCACGAACAGGCCCGGCAGGTGCTCGGCGTCGTCAATGATCTCCCGCAGCACCTCGTAGGCGTCCATCACCGCCGCCGGCGAGTAGCGCAGCACGCCCTCCGCCGCGGCGGTGCGCGAGAGCTGCCGCACGTCCAGCACCACCAGCAGCCCGGCGGCGCCCGTCTTGCGCGCGAAATGGCACAGCGAGGCCAGCATGGCGCGCGCGTTGGTGCGGGTGTTGCGGACGGAGATGTCGGCGGTGCGCAGCAGTGCGGCCGGCACCTTCTCGCCGCGCAGCCATTGCAGCACCGGCCCGGCCATCTCGTCGCCCTCCGGTTCCAGCCGCGACAGGCACAGCCGCAGCAACGCGGCGCGGAAATCCTGCGCCAGACGCCGGTCGTCCCATAGGTCGGCGGTGAGCCATTGGTCGCGCTGCCGGGCCAGCAGGCTGGGCGCCACGGCGAAGGCGGCGGCGAGTTCGGGCATCGCCATGGCCGCGCCGGGCCGGGGCCAGGGATACGAGTTGGCGGCGAACAGCCCTTCCAGATAGCGCTGCACCAGCTTGTCCCAGGGCAAGGCGCGGGTGATGGCGAAGAACAGCTCGTGCATCATGTGGATGCGGGTGCGCCCGGCGTCGACGTCCACCGTCAGCATGGCGAGCGCCTGCCCCATGCCGATGAGCCGGTCCGTCACCGGGCCGAAAGCCGGATCGTCCAGGATGGCGATCTTCACCGACGCGCCACCCGCCGGCACGAAGCTCGACAGGTACTCCCGCTCGATGACCGACCGCCACTCAGCGAGCGGGAGCGGCTTGGTCGTCAGCACGTCCATGGGACGGCTCCAGGATAAAGCGGATGGCGTAGTAGTCGTGCTGCTCGCCGGTTTCGTCGAATAAAGCCAGCCGCTTGCCGCTCTTGCGCCCGGTGGAGCCGCCGAGCTCGAAGCGGTGGCCCTGGCTGCTGGTGGCGTCGGGCTGCCGATCGAGGCGCAGCAGGTCGGTGACGAACTCCTCCTGCGGGTAGTCGGCGGCGGCGGCAGGCAGCACGGTCAGCTGGTCGTGTAGCTCGGCCAAGGCGACGAGCGGGCCCTGGCCGGGCCGGTTGGGGCGCCACTCGGCGTCCTCGGCGCGCGCCTTGCTTTCAT
>CAXTJW010000209.1:0-6732 GCA_964244305.1 uncultured Acetobacteraceae bacterium | reverse complement strand
GATGCCGGTCGATGACGAAGCCGGAATCGGGCGTGACGGTATACAGGCACGCCGCAGAGCGCGCAGGCCCAGCCGCCGCACCGCGCAGACGGCCTGCGATATGGGCCGCGTGCATCGCCGCAGCCTCGCCCGGCGGGACGGTGCGATCCAAAGTGGTGGGGTCGCAGGACTCGCCATACTGCTCGGTCGCGACCTTTGCCTCGCCACTGCCGGGAAGGGCGGGGAAGCCGTAGAAATAATCCTCCGGCTGCGTGCCGTGCATCCAGATATAGGCCGGGCACGCGCCGGGGCGGAAGGCCGCCTCGTCCGCGAGCGGGAACCAATGAAGCACCTGCCGGTAGGGCACCAGCACGCTGCCGAACGGCGGCCCAAGCAGCGGGCCTGCCCATGCGCCTGCGGCCACGATGGCCTGCCCGGCCCGGATGCGGCCCGCGTCGGTTTCGATCAGCACGCCGGCGCCGTCCTGGCGGATCGACTGCACCGTGCGCCCGGTCAGCACCGTGGCGCCCAGCGCGGCTGCCTGCCCCAGCTGCGCCGCGATGCAGCGTTCGGGATGCACGAAACCGCCGCCGGGTTCCAGGTAGCCCTCCTCGTCGCCGTGCAGCAGGAAGGCCGGGAAACGGGCGGCGATATCGCGCGTGTCCAGCATCTCGTGCGGGATGCCGTGGTTGCGCGCGACGCTGGCGGTGCGGTTCAGGAAATCGGTCTTGCCGTGGTGCCCGGTCCGCACCCCGCGCGGGGCGATCATGAGCAGGCCGCATTGCTCGAGTAGGGATGTGCCCGTCGCGGCCTCCAGCTCGCGCCAGACCGCGTGGGAGCGCTGGACGAAGGGGACATACGCCTCGCCTTCGCCGACGGCCACGCGCGTGATGCGAGTTTCGCCATGGCTCGATCCCATGTCGTGCGGTGGCGCGAAGCGGTCGAGGCCGATCGCGGGGACGCCGCGCCGGGCCAACTGGTAGAGTGCCGCGGCGCCCATGGCCCCAAGGCCGATGACCGCGACCTCTGCATCCGTGGTGCTCATTGTCTGCTGTCCGAAGCGATGCCCATCGCCAAATGCTATCAAACGCCGTTCATGCCGCAAGGAAGATGTGACAGCATAAGACAGATTGCTGAACCCAATCAGCACCACTTATGAGAGGCGCATTCCATGCCGAGCGGCCCCGCAGCCGAGCCCCCCGATCTCCGGACCTTGCGTGCATTCGTGGCCGTCGTGGAGGGCGGAGGGATGACGGCCGGCGCCGGGCGGCTTGGGTTGACGCAGTCCGCGGTTTCGCAGGCCGTGGCGCGCCTGACCCGGCAGGTCGGCGTGCCCCTGCTATTGAAACAGGGGCGGCGGCTCGTGCCCACTCCGGCAGGCCAGGCGATGGTCGAGCGCGCCTCGCAGCTGCTGGCGGACGCCGGCGCGCTGGCCGGCGCCGTGCGGGATGCGGCGCACGAGCCTGGGCTGCCCCTGCTCCGGCTCGGTTTCGTCGACTCGTTCGCGAGCACAGCCGGCCCCGGCCTGGTCCGGCGGGTTCTGCACGAAATGCCGGGCGTCCGGCTGGTGGCGTGGTCGGGCCTGGCGCCGGCGCAGGCCGACGCGCTGTTGAACCGCAGGCTCGATGCCGTTATCACCAGCGATCCGATGGACGAGCTGGACGGCCTGGTCCGGCACGAGCTTCTGCGCGAACCCTACGTCCTGCTCGTGCCGGAGCCGCTGCGGGGCGAGTGCGCCGGGCTAAGCCTGCTCGATCTGGCGGCCCGGCATCGGCTGGTGCGCCACAGCGCGCGGTCGCACACCGGCGCCCACATCGATCGTCACCTCCGCCGCGTTGGCGTGGACGCACCGCGCGTGTTGGAATTCGACACGGCCGAGGCAGTGATCGCCATGGTGGCCGGGGGCGTCGGCTGGGCGGTGACGACGCCGCTGTGCCTGCTGCACGGGCAGGCGCAGCTCGCAGGGGCAGCGGTGCTGCCATTGCCGGCACCTGGGTTTTCGCGTCGGCTCTATCTGATCGGGCTGGCCGACGGCGACGGACCGGCGCAGGGGCGCTTGGCCGCGATGGCGCAGGACGTGCTGTCGCGGGACGCCCTGCAGCGGCTGGGCAGCCTGGCGCCATGGCTGGCGGACGCCGTTACCTTGCCGAAGCAGGCCAGGCCGTCTTGCATGATGAGTTCCTTCAGTTCACTTGGTCACCAACGGGATCCAAAGGGGGCGAGTATGAAGATCGCGGTTCTGGGCGCGAGCGGGCGCGCTGGTTCGGAAATTACCAAGGAACTTGCCGGTCGCGGGCACCAGGTTCTTGCGATTGCACGCAAGCCCGATGCAATCCCGCATGCGCCTGGGGTCACGGCAGTCGCCGGGGACGCGTCCGATCCTGCAGCGCTTGCCAAATTGATCCAGGGCAGCGATGCCGTGATCAGCGCATTGCACTTCGACGTGTCGGCTGAAACGCTGCTTTCGGCACTCAGGCAGGCGGAGGTGAGGCGGTTTCTGGTGACCGGCGGCGCGGCAAGTCTCGAGGTCGCGTCCGGCAAGCGTCTGATCGACACGCCGGAATTCCCCGAAGAATGGAAAACTTTTGCGATGGGCGGGATCGTCTTCTTAGAAGCCCTGCGTGAGGAAAAGGAGATCGACTGGACCTTCTTCTCACCCGCCGCGCTCATCTTTGAAGGCCCACGCCTCGGCCATTACCGATCGGGTGGCGATCAGCTCATCACGGACGAAGCAGGCGACAGCAAGATCAGCTTTGCGGACTATGCCATCGCCATGGTCGATGAAGTCGAGCAGAAACGCCACAGCCGGGCACGCTTCACAGCCGGTTATTAACCGAGCTTCGGAGCATCCGTCATCAGCGCGCCTGGACCTGATGATGGACGAACGGCAAGCCTCGCCTGCAAGGGCCGGAAGCGAAATGCATGCTATCGAAACGTCACGAAATCGTCCGGCTCCCGCCCTGGTGCCGGGGCAATGTTAGACTTCTGCGAGGCCTCCCTTGCATAAGGAACCGACACCATGCGACCTCTCGTTTTAGGCCTGCTTCTTCTGGCATTCCCCGCCATTGCGGCGCCCGCGGACGACTTCGCGGCCTGCACCACCCGCCACGCCGAGCTTTCGAAGCAGGCTGCCGCCTATAACGGCGACGCCCGGATCAAGCGCCTGATCGACGCCGACCTGAAGCGCGCCCTGCAGGAGCAGGCGGAAGGCGATGGCGATGAGTGCATCGAGGCGCTCGACCACGCGACCAAGCTGCTTGCCGGCGATATCTGACCCGCGCGACGTGCGCGACCGCCGGGCCGGGTCGGGGCCGGTGAGGAAGCCGTCGCTGTCCAACGCCTCCACATCGAGGTAGCCGCGTGCCGCCGAGCCTTGGTATCAGGCCGGCGCCGACCTGAAAGCCGCGCAGCGAGCTATTGAAGCTGCCAACGGCCGCCTATGGGTTCACGGTGAAGCTGCTGATGGCGCTGGGGATGACCAGGCTATCGAGGGTTGAGTTGAACTGCCTGTAGCTGAACCCGTGTATCGTCAAAGTTCTGCTGCAGCCTTGGGCCGACCAAAAACCGTATTATGCCGCAGCCTATCACCACTTATTTGAAAACTATCATTCCTCGATTGCGAAAGGGTTGGCCAGAACCGAAGCAGATGCGCCATGATAATCACTCGATCGTCGTTCCTTAGACCGATACTGGGCAAGCGCTTGCCTTCCAGTTCTGGTATGCTGTGGCGGATGCTCCGGAACCGCCGAGGATCGCCGAAGCCGGGTGCGGAGGGCTTTACCCTGCTCGAAGTGCTCGTGGCCCTCGCCATCGCCGTGCCCGCCCTCGTCGTGCTATATCGCGAGGGCGTGGTCTCGATGCGATCGACGCGGACGGCGGCGTCATATCAGGAAGCCATCTCGCGCGCGCAGTCTCGGCTGGATGCGCTCACCGGCGCCAGCCTAGTCGCCGGCGAGCAGGACGGCGACGATGGCGGCGGCTTCGCATGGCGCACGCGGATCGTGCCGATCGTCTCGACAGCCCCGCCGCGCGCGTCGCCCTATGCCGGTGGCACCACCCTGTTCGCCGTCGCCGTCGCGATCTCGTGGCCCGGCGCCGAGGGCACGCGGACACTCGTGCTCGACACCCGGCGCCTTGGTCCCGCTTCGGCCACACCCCCTTGACGATCAGGCCGCATCGAGATCCGCCGGGCGACGCCGGCTTTACGTTGCTGGAGATCCTGGTCGCCTTGGTCGTGGTCGGCGTCGTTCTCGTGCTGCTGACCCAGGGCATGCAGTTCGGCCTCCGCACCACCCGGCTGCAGGCCGAGTTCAAGGACCGCAACGGCGACCTCATCGTCGTCGACCACGCGTTGCGGCGCATGGTGGCGCTCGCCGACCCCGGCACCTATCCCGAACCCGCCTCGCTGCGCGGCACGGCACAGCGCGTGGCGTTCACCACCGAGCTGCCGCTGTATGGCGATGGGCAGACGCAGCGCGCCGACGTGGCGCTATCGGCCGAGGCCGGGCGGCTGCTGCTGCGCTGGACCCCGCATCGCCACGCCGAGCTGTATGGCGGCGAGCCTGACACGCAGGAGGTGGTCGTGCTCGACGGCGTCGAGCGGCTTGAGCTGGCATACTGGTCGGCTGGCGGATGGGGCGCCGCCTGGACGGCCGACAAGCTACCCGTGCTCGTCCGCATCCGTGTCGTATTTCCCGCCGGCAGCGGACGCCGCTGGCCGCCGCTTATCGTGGCACCGATACGCGAGGCGCTGGAGGAATGATGTGCTCCCGCCTTGCCCATAGCGCTGGCAATAAACCCGAATCCGGCTTTGCGCTGCTGATCGTGCTGTGGACGCTGGTGCCTATTTCGCTGCTGTTCGTGATGCTCGCCGCCAGCGCCCGGTCCGACGCGCAGTTGACGGCGAACTTGCGCGCTGCCGCCGAGATCGAGGCCGTGGCGGACGGCGCGATCAACACAGCGATCTTCGACCTGCTGCAGCGCGGCGGCGCGGCCCAAGGCAGCCCACCCAGCGTCGGACGGCTCTCGGGCGCCGATATCGGCATCCAAGTCGTCGATCAATCGGGATTGGTGAACCCGAACATCGCCTCGCCGGAACTGCTCGGCGGGCTGCTGCTCCGCCTCGGCGCCGACCCCGGCCAGGCGTCTCGCATCGCGGCCGCAGTCGACGAATGGCGGGCGCCGGGCCGCCGCACGGCCCGGCGCGACGCCAAAGCTGCGCAATATCGCGCCGCCGGGCTGAGCTACGGCCCGCCCGGCGCGCCGTTCGAGACCTTGGGCGAGCTTGGCGACGTGCTGGGCATGACGCCGGCCCTGCTGGCGGCCCTCGCGCCGCACCTGACGTTGTATTCCGACAGCGATCCGGACCCCGGTTTGGCCGACCCGGTCGTGCGTGCCGTGCTGCGCGACCTGGGCCTGGGCGAGCGCGCGGAGCAGGCGGCCTCGCAAACCGTCCGCATCACCGCCACCGCGCAACGTCCTGCCGGAGCCCGCGCGGTGCGCAGCGCGGTCGTCCGCCTCGGCCCCTCGCCGAACGGACGCGGCTGGCGCGTTCTGGCGTGGGGCACGCCGTAAACCGCGGAAAGGCGGCGCGTTGGCGCATCAAGGTCCCGGCGCGCAGGGTCGTCTAGGACTCGCCGTCTTTGATGCCCTCCCGCACGACCGCGTTGATCTTGCCCCGCCTTTGTGGAGTGTTGGCGGGCTTGTGTGATTACGGTTCCGTCGTAGCTGTCTCCCTCGCTGTCTCGTAGGCGATGGGCGAACGATAGCCCAGGGCGGAATGGAGGCGGACGGGGTTATACCAGCCTTCGATGAAGCTAGAGCAGGCCATGCGGGCCTCTGCTTGCGAGGCGAAGCGGCACCGTTCGAACAGCTCGCATTCGAGCGTGGCGAAGAAGCTTTCGCACATGGCATTGTCGTAGGCGTCACCGACCGACCCCATGGATGGCCGCACGCCGGCCTCCTTGCACCGCTTGCCGAAAGCCAGAGACGTGTATTGGCTTCCCTGGTCGCTATGAAGGATCACGTCGTGCGGCCGACGCTGGCCCAACGCCATCTCCAGCGCATCGACCACCAACTCGGCCCGCAAGTGGTTCGCCATGGACCAGCCGACGATCTTGCGGCTCCATGCATCGAGTTCGATGGCCAGGTCGGCATACAAGGGCTGACCGCCCGGCGTGCTCCGCTTCGGTGCCGCCCAACCCGCGAGTGCGGCCTCGTTCAGCCAAAGTGTGAGGTCACCACGCCGCCGCCCCGCCTCATACACCGGCCAGTTCGTGACGCGGTAGCGCGCGCGGAACGCGATGGCGGTGGGCGGCATCGTGCTTGAATGGCATCAGGAGACAGTAGCCGCCACATCAGACGCAGGCTACCTCACCGAAGCCGCGCACCAAGACCACGGAGATGCCGAGCTGTTCGGCTACGTCAGTAGCGGCGTTGCTGCGTTCGGCCATCATCGTCATGGCCGTCCTCAGCTTGGCGCGCGTCATCAGCCGCGGCCGTGCGCCAGCGCGGCCCCGGGCGCGGGCCGCGGCGAGGCCGGCCATCGTGCGCTCCAGGATCAGGTCGCGCTCGAACTCCGCCAAGGTGGCGAAGATGCCGAACACCAGCCGGCCCGTGGAGCTGGTCGTGTCGATGCCGCCGGTCGGCAGCTTGAGGCCGACGCTCCGCTTCCGCAGGCCGTCCAGCAGTTCGACGACGTGCCGGAGCAGGTGTCGTCGTAGATGCGTTCTGGCGCGACGCCGGAAGCCAGCA
>CAXTJW010000208.1:0-6756 GCA_964244305.1 uncultured Acetobacteraceae bacterium | reverse complement strand
TCCCCGGCGCAGGTGACGTATGCGGCGGCCGACGTCACCTATCTGCGCCATGTGTATGAACGGCTGCGGGAGCGGCTGGCCCGCGACGGACGGCTTGACTGGGTGGCGGAGGAGATGGCGGTGCTGGCGCTGCCCGGCACCTACCGCCCGGACCCCGAGGTGATGTGGGAACGGCTGCGCCCCCGCACCGGCAACCGCCGCATGCTGGGCCTGCTGCGCGCTGCCGCCGCCTGGCGCGAGCGGGAGGCGCAGCGGGTCAACATCCCCCGGCAGCGCCTTTTGAAGGATGAGAGCCTGCTGGAGATCGCCGCCACTGCGCCCGGCAGCGCCGAGGCATTGGCCCGTGTCCGCGGCATCTCGCGCGGGTTCGCCGAGGGCCGCAGCGGCACCGGGCTGGTGGCGGCGCTGCAGGAGGCGGCGGCGCTGCCGGAGTCCGAGCTGCCCGACGCGCCGCGGAGCAAGGACGGGCCGCGCGCCTCGCCCGCGTTGGTGTCGCTGTTGAAGGTGCTGCTGGCGGCGAAGTGCGAGGAGCATAATGTCGCGCCGAAGCTGCTGGCGTCGTCCGACGATCTGGACCGCCTGGCGACCGAGGCCGAGCCGGACATTCCGGCGTTGCAGGGCTGGCGGCGGGATATGTTCGGGGCGGATGCGTTGGCGTTGAAGGCCGGGGCGATCACGCTGGGGGTGGATGGGAAGCGGATCAAGCTGCTGCGGGTTTAGGCGGCGTGCTGTACTCGTCGTGCAGAAAGTTCGGAGGGGTTTGATGGAGGGTGATCGCAATTACGACGCGGACTTTCACGCCTGGGCGAACGAGCAGGCCACGCTGCTGCGGGCTGGCCGGCTTTCCGAGATCGACGTCGAGCATATCGCCGAAGAGATCGAGACATTGGGACGCGGCGAGAAGCGGGAATTGGTGAGCCGCCTTTCGGTCCTGCTACTGCATCTCTTGAAATGGGCACATCAACCGGAACGTCGCGGCAAGAGCTGGGAACTGACGATCAAGGAGCAGCGCCGGCAACTCGCCCGGCACCTGCGTGATAATCTAAGCCTGCGCGCCTGGACCGACCAGGCCATGGCCGACGCCTATGGCGACGCGGTGCTGCGGGCGGAGCTGGAAATGAACCTTGCTCGCGACCTGCTGCCCTGGAGCTGCCCGTATCGCTTCGAGCAGGCGGTCGATGATGCGTTCTGGCCGGACGCTGCCTGAGGTGACATCCGGCTGCTCAACAATTTGCAGGCCACCGGGATAGGCCATAGATATTTGCGACATGCTGAGATGCTGCCGCAGATTCTTTATAGCATTCGTAGGCTTGCTGCTCCCTACGGCTGATCTAGAAGCTGCGCAGTCACGCAAAGCGGATTCACAACTCGAGAGGGCCTTCGTTGCGGCATTCGGGCAATCGCCGCCCCTGATGCGTCAGGTAGAGCGTCCGCCCGCGGTGCAGGCGTCATCCGAACCGAATGCTCCGTCTAGAGGCCGGGTGTTGATGTTGGCCCCATCGCTCCTCGTCGACCTCGGCCGCGATCGATACGCCTTGGTCATTACAGAGGAGGACCAGAACGCTGGGCATGTTTATGCCGGCGCAATCGCAGTCGCATATTTGCGCCGAGGGCCAAACGACTGGTTAGCGGATAAACTTTGGACGGAGGTTGCATGGACCGGCAACACTGGAAGGCCTGCCGATGCCATTACCGTCCTGTCGTTCGGTGCGCCACGGATGGTGGTCGTGTCCAGCAGCTACATGGGGCAGGGAGAGACGACCACCACAGATTGGATCATTAGTCTCGGGACTGATCAGCCTAACTTGCTGGGCGATCTTACCATCGCCGGAGCACTCCTCCCCGGAGACTGCGATGTGTGCACCTCGTATTCTTTCCAAGGATCGATCAAATCTCCCCGACGTTCTGGCGACGTTCTTTCGGTGACATATACTGGCTGGACCGCGGCGCCCGGCCAAAATAGACGGAGAGCGCCTTTCCGCTCTCAAACAGGATTTAGCTCATCGAACTCAGGACTTTCGGCAAAACCGCAGGTCACTCTGCCAGCGCCGTGAACGAACGGCAGGAAAGTGCCGCCTGACGCGTTCCTCTCAACTAAACGGGCGCGATGCGGGACGCCCGCCTAAAACCACCCGTTATCACCTCCGAGTAACAGCGCCCTACTGCGCGCCATCAAGGCCGCAGTGTTCCGCGGACGGTTCCGCCAGAGTTCAGTGCGATTATCTTGCAACCGAAACGAACTTCAGTTTCTTTGAAGCTACAAACAGCTCGGTGTAAAGACATGGCCGTAAAGACCTGGGACGGAACGACCAATAACTTCGACAGCGCGGCCGACTGGTCGCCAGCCGGCGTCCCCCAGCCCGGCGACATCGCCATCATCAATTTGAATACCGTGACCGCCAGGGGCGGCTTGCTGCAGGGTCTCAACATCAAGGTGAATGGCACCGCCAACGGTTTGGTCGGATCGTTAGACCTCACGGACACAACGCTGGCTCCCGACACGCAGCTTACCTTCATGGGAACGGGAGCAACCCTGGCCGGGCAGGTCAACAATCAGGGCATTATTTCCGCCATCGGTGCGGTCAACCTGTTCTCCTCGTCCGGACCGACTGGTGTTGCCGGGATATTGCACAATATCGGAACGATCAATATCGTCGATGGACCAGCGCTTTTCGTCGGGATTGGCCGGACCCCGTTCGGATCAATGGAGAACGACGGTGTCATCTCCGTTTGGAACCCGTCGGGCGGGGCGCAGACCGCCAACCTGGCCTCGCTAGCGGGCGGCGCCGGCTTGGTCCAGCTTTTTGCCGGCGCCCACGTCACCGCACCACTTAACAGTGGGGGCCAGACCTTCCGCTTCATCGGTGGTGCAGGCGGCGCATCCTCCTTGTTGTTCAACGAGTTCGGCAACGCTCAGGACCGCATTGCCGGTTTCGCCGCGCCGGACACCATCAGCCTGATCACCCAGCCCTTCACCAGTTACGCCTACGCCAGCACCGGCGCTGCCAGCGGCGTGCTCACGCTGTCGAACGGCGGGACGACGTTGGCCAGCATCGCTTTTGACGGCATCTACCAGCAGTCCGACTTCACGTTGACGACGACAACCACGGGAAACGCCAGCACTACGGCCATCATAACCACAGTTGCCCCGCTGGCGCAGGATATCGAGTTGCTGGACTCGGTCCTCGACCTGAGCTCGTCTGACGCGTCCAGCGCCTATTCCGGACCGGTGATCGGCCTGCAGCGTCAATATATCTGGGCTGGCAACGACTCGGCCGGCATTGCTGCGCTATCGAAAAACGTCTTCCTGAAGGGCGGCGCGGGCAACGATGCGCTGCAGGCCGCCGGCGGCAGTAACGTGCTGGATGGCGGCGGCGGATCGAACTTCTTGGTCGGCGCGACCGGGGCAGACGGCGGCAAGGACACGTTCTTCGTCGATGGCCGCACGGGCGCGACCTGGGACAGCATCGTCGAATTCCATCCCGGCGACGCGATGACGCTGTTCGGCTTTCAGGCCGGGCAGAGCGCCTTTTCCTGGACCGCCTCGGACGGGGCCGCCGGCTTCCAGGGCGCCACGATCCACGCGGAGCTGGGCGGCGCCGGCACCGGCACGGACGCCTCGGTCACCTTCGCGAGGATCGGCATCGCCGACGCGCAAAGCAAGTTCACCATCTCGACCGGCGTCACCGGCGGGGTCGGCTACTTGTATGTCGCCTACGCCGCCTGATCCACCGCCAGGCCCATCGCGGCCGCCAGGCGCTCCAGCCGCCGCTGGATCGGGTCGCCGTCGAACACCCCGCTGCCCTCCGCCAGCCGCAGCGCGAGCCGCCCGGGCATGACGCGAAGGTTCGCGCCGGCCAGCAGCTCCGGCGTCCCGGCAGAAAGCGTATAGGCCAGGCGCAGCGCCGACCCCAGCACCCCGGCCCGGGCAATCGCGGCCGGGTCCAGCAGGGCGCGGGCGGTGCCGAGGTAGGGCGCGTCGAGCTCCGCCTCGTAACGCATCGCCAAAGTCAGGGCCAGGAAAGCGCGGCTCGGATGGTCCATCGCAACGCCGGGCTGCCGCAACACACGGAGGAAGGCCTGCTCCGCCCGGTAGTCCGGATGGTCCTGGCTGCCGACGTCGGACATCCAGCACGCGGCGGCGCGCAGCCGGGCCTGCGCCGCGGGCTCGTCCGGGAACAGGGGCGCGGTCCAGTCCAGCAGCGCCGGCGGCAACCGGATATCGCGGCCATAGCGGGCGGCGACCTCCTGGCCCAGCGCCACGATCGGGTCAACAGCGCGCACCTCCGGCGCGACCTGCTGCATGAACCAGCCCTCGCGTATCCCGTTCGCGCTGAACACGACGCGGCGCGCCCCGGTCTGACGCAACAGGCGGCGCAGCACGGTCGCGGCGAACGGCAGGTCCTCGATCCGCCGCCGGGGCGCGCCCGGCAGCCGCTCCAGCGCCCGGCGCGGGCTGGATAGCATCAGCGCCGCCAAATCACGCCCGGCGTCCCGCCCGATGGTGTAGTGGTGCACGATATGCAGCGGGTAGCTCGCCAGATACATCTGCACCCGCGCCAACGCCCGCCACGCGCCGCCAACCAGGTATAAATCGCGCTCCTCGCCCTCCGCAAGCCAAGGCACCGCGCCCAGGTCGGCGTCGGCGATGGTGCGGGCGCGGGCCAGGTCGCCCTCCGCCCGGTCGGACAGCCGGATCACCCCCAGGCCCAGGCTCTCCGCACGCGGCACGATGCCGGCGCCCACCCGCACGAGCTCGAGCGAGCCGCCGCCGATGTCGGCCAGGATACCGTCCGCCTCCGGAATGCCGCACAGCACGCCGGCGCAGGACATCGCCGCCTCCTGCTCGCCCGACAGCACGCGGATCGGCACGCCGGGCATGCGCGCCTCGAGCGCGGCGACGAACTCCGGGCCGTTGGACGCGTCGCGCACGGCCGCCGTGGCCAGCACCTCGAACGGGTCGGCTCCCATGGCGCGGGCGATGGCGTTGTAACGGGTCATGACCCGCAGCCCCTGCGCGACCCCAGCCTCGTTCAGCCGCCCGGTCGTCGCGAGGCCGCGGCCCAGGCGCAATACCGCCTTTTCGTTGAAGATCGCGGTGGGATTGCGCCCACGGCCCTCGAACACCACCAGACGCACCGAGTTGGAGCCGAGATCGACGATTGCGCAACGCGGAGAAGTTGACAGCGGCTTAGTCCTGGCTGACGCGGTCGGGGCGGCGGATCGCGTGCGCCTGGGCCGAGATCGTGCTGCCATGCAACGCCGACCCACGGCCCGACAGCGACGGGTTGGTCATGAAGTAGTCATGCGCCGACACCGGGCGTGGCCCCGCCGCGACCCGGCGCCACGTGCCATCCGCCCCCAGCTCCCAGGACTGCAGCGTGTCCCGCAAATTCACCACCATGATCTGGTCCAGCACCTGCGCATGGACGGTGCGGTTATGGATCGGCACCAGCGTCTCGACCCGCCATTCCATGTTGCGCGCCATCCAGTCGGCGCTGCTGATGAACACCTTGGCGTGGCGGCTCGGCAGCCGGTGGCCGTTGCCGAACGCGTAGATGCGGGAGTGCTCCAGGAAGCGGCCGACGATGCTCTTGACCCGGATGTTCTCCGACAGGCCGGGCACGCCGGGCCGCAGGCAGCAGATGCCGCGGATGACGCACATGATCTGCACCCCGGCGCGCGACGCGGCATACAGCTTATCAATCAGCCGGTCGTCGACCAGGCTGTTCATCTTCAGCCAAATCTGCGCCGGGCGCCCCTCGGCGGCAGCGGCCATCTCCGCGTCGATCAGCGCCATCAGCGTGCTGCGGGTGGTGAGCGGGCTGAACGCCAGGCTGTCCATCCGCTCCGGCTGCGCATAGCCGGTCATGTAGTTGAACAGCCGCGCGCTGTCCCGCGTCAGGTCGGGGTCGCAGGTGAAGAAGCTGAGGTCGGTGTAGATGCGCGCGGTGATCGGATGGTAGTTGCCGGTGCCGAAATGCGCATACGAACGCATCGCGCCGCCCTCCCGCCGCACCACGAGCGAGAGCTTGGCGTGGGTCTTCAGCTCCATGAACCCATACACGACCTGGACCCCGGCGGCCTCCATGCTGCGGGCCAGGCGGATGTTGGCCTCCTCGTCGAACCGGGCGCGCAGTTCGATCAGCGCCGTCACCGACTTGCCGGCCTCCGCCGCCTCGATCAGCGCCTTCACGATCGGGCTGTCGCGGCTGGTGCGATACAGCGTCTGTTTCACCGCGACCACGCTGGGGTCGGCGGCGGCCTGACGCAGGAACTGCACCACGACGTCGAAGCTCTCGAACGGGTGGTGGACGATAATGTCCTTGGCGCGGATGGCGGCGAAGCAGTCGCCGGCGAAGTCGCGGATTCGCTCCGGAAACCGCGGCGTATAGGGCGGGAACAGCAGGTCCGGACGGTCGTCGACGATCATTTGCTTGAGGTCGGCGGCGCCCAGGATGCCGTGCTGCACCACCACTTCGTCGCCGGGTATTTCGTGGTCGTCGACGTCCAGCTCGTCGATCACCAGCGCGCGCAGGTCGTCCGGCATGCCGGCGTCGACCGACAGGTGGATCGCGACGCCCCGGCGGCGGCGCTTCAGCGCGGTCTCGTACGACCGCACCAGGTCCTCGGCCTCCTCCTCGAACTCCACGCCGGTATCGCGGATCAGGCGGAACACGCCCTGCCCCACCGCGCGGAAACCGGGGAACAGCCGGCCGAGGAACAGGCTGACCAGGTCCTCCAGCAGCACGAAGC
>CAXTJW010000207.1:1805-6767 GCA_964244305.1 uncultured Acetobacteraceae bacterium | reverse complement strand
ATCGTCCACGATGCCCACGCGATGCCGGTTTCCTGTCCGGGCCACAGGTTGAATACAAACATCGTATTCGCAGCGACTATCGTATAGTTATGGGATGCCGAGAACAACCATAGGTCACGCAGGACCGAAGCAGCCAAAACGATGTAAAACAATGGTGCGATACGGAAGAACCGGCGCACGGCGAACGCGGCCAACTGGCGTCCGTGCTCCTCGCCGGGCCGTGCGGCGTGGCACAGTGAGAATGCGCTGACGACGAAGAAAAGGGTGACGCCGGTTCCTCCGCTGAGCACTATTGCCGCAGCCCAGGCGGGAACCTGCAATGCAGGGCTGGGCAGCAGCGCCGTGTGATAGAGGATGACGTAGATTGCGGCCCATCCCCGCAGGCTGTCTAGAAACGCAAGCCTGCTCGCGCTCCTCACGCCTTCAGCTTCCCGAAGAACAGAATGGGATGGCCGTTCCCATCATCGAACTCGGCAAAAGGTAGAGACGCGCCCGACACCCTCCCTGCGCAGCCTTCGAAAATGAACGTCTCACCATGAAATCCGCCAGCCCGTGCGCCCCAGCCGGTTACGCCCAATGCAGCGCGGCGGCGCACGTCGTGCCACGCCTGGGCGGACAACACCGTCAGAGCACGTCCTCCAACTGAATGCCGAACTGCTCGGCGACCGCGTGGCGGTATTGGATCGCGACTGCACGCGTTTCGGGTCCCACCGCAGCCGTCGCCGCCGCAAGGTCCTGCATCGCGATGATCTCCTGCAGGTGACGCGGGTTGGACGCCGAGATCGTGACGCTCCCGGCATGGCGGCGATGGTTGTTCAGCGCACGCGCCGTGAACGCGACCGCCCCGGTCCGCTGCAGCAGACGCACGTAGCAGAGCCAGTCGGCGGCATTCCGGCACTCGGCCATCGCGTCGAGATGGCCATCCAGCACGGTCGCCAGCGCCTCGCGCCGGAACACCGCCGCGCTGGCGTTCGGCACGATGTTCTTGACCGAAAACGCCTGCGCCACGGCGTCCGGCCCGGCCATCTTGAAATCCGTCGTCCAGCGCACCGGATCGATGTCGGCGACGTAGCCGAGATAGTCCGGCGCGAACACGCGGCCGTCCTCGTCCACCATGCGCGACTCGCTGTAGCTGAGCACGACATCCGGGTCCTCGAACGCCGGCAGCACGGCGGCGAGGAAACCGGGGTCGGCAAAGTCGTCGGCCTCGGCGATCCAGACGACCTCGTTCCGCGCCATCGCGACCCCGCGCGCCCACTGCCGGGACACCGAACCCGAGTTCGCCGCGTTGCAGACGACCTGCACCGGAACCGGGCTTTCCCGCGCAAGCTCCGCAATGAGCGCCGCACTGCCGTCGGACGACGCATCGTCGAGGATGATCAGCTCGTCGACCGGCACCATCTGCGCCCAGATGCTCTCCAGCCGCTGCCGAAGGTGGCGCGCATAGTTGTAGTTCGGCACGATCACGGTGACGGTTGGAACCGGGACGCTGGGCGCGCGTGGGACCGCCAGGCGGATCAGGTCCGCAGCATAATCGGCGTAGTCGAAATCGCGGGCAATGCGGGCGGCGAGGCTTCGCCCCATCGCCTCGGCAGCGTCGGCATCGCCGAACAGCCGGCCGAGCGCGCCGCCCATCGCATCGACGTCCAGATACGGCACGACGACACCGCCAGTGTCGCGGACCAGTTCGACGATGCCGCCCGATCGATCGAACACCACGGTGGGCAGGCCGCTCGCCATCGCCTCGATGACGACCGAGGGGAACGGGTCCTCTCGCGAGGTCAGGACGAACGCATCGGCGGCTGCGTAGATCCCCGCCACGTCGTCCGCCATGCCCGGCAGGATCAGCCGGCCCTCCAAGCCAGCCCCGCGCAGGTCATGCTCCATCCAGTGAAGCAGGCTCGCCTCGACCCGGCCGATCCAGACGAACACGGCCGTCTCGCACGATCCAACGACCTTGCGGATCAGCGCCGGCCAAAGATCCAGGCCCTTGCGCACGTCGCCGTAGCCCATGCCAAGGACGACCTTTTGGTCCTTGGCGATCCCGAGCTTGTGCCGGGTCGCCGTACGCTGCTCCTCGCGCTCCTTGGGCGATAGCCGCCGCATGCTCAGGCCCTGATGCCGGACGACGGCCCCGCCTTGGATCGGGCCGGCGAACTCGATAAAGCGGTCGCGGACATAGCCGGACGGGAAGACGATGGCGGCTGCTTCGGTGGCGGCATCGCGGCTCGCGGCCTCCAGCCCATACTGCCGGATGAGCGACGGCAGTTCGTGCACCAACTGGATGACCCGCAGTCCAGCCTCGCGCAACGGCGGGATGGCGCGGGCGGAGACCAAGGTGTTGCACAGCACTGCGGTGACGCCCGAGGCGACCAGGCGGCCGGCCGCGTCGCGCCAGGCGGCGAGGTCGTTAAAGTCTCCCGGCACCGTTTCGGTGTGGGCTACCTCCTGGAATTGCCCCGTCAATTCGCCCGCGCCGCCGATCAGCACCGTTAGCGCGACGCCGTGATCGACGACCAGGGTGCGGGTGAGAGCGAGGGCTATGACCTGCGCCCCATGGAAATGCGCGTCGTGCGAAATAAGCGCGAGCCGGACCCGGCCGTCGGCGACGGGTGCAACAGCCGGCTCGGGAGGCTTGTCCAGCGCATGCAGGACCCGCGCCGTCTCCGCCAGATAAGCGTGGCCGAAGTGGCGGTCCGGCTCCAGATAGGTGCCCTCCGCCCATTCGTTCCAGGCGTTGATGAAGACGATGCGCTCGTCGTCATCCGCTGCCTCCTTGACGGCGACCCGGCATGCGGCGTCGAGCCAGGCACCGTAAGCGGCCGGCGTGGAGCCCGCCAAGGTGTAGCCGCGCCCGGGCTTGCGGGCCTCGTTGTCCCAGCTCGGGCACACGCCGCGGAACAGCTTGAACGGCGGCGGCGGCAGCGACATGGCGTGCTGGGCGACCTCATTGTAGTCCAGCACATGGCCGGTGAAATCGGGGTCGAGCGGCTGCAGGCGCCCGTTGATATGGGGCCGGTCGCCCACTTTATGCGGCGGGAACTCGGCGGCGGCGTCCATGCCGAACAGGCGCGGGTCGCGGTCGGCGAACGCCTGCACCATGACAAGGTAGGGGTTGGGCAGGCCGGCGCGGGCGAACTCCGCACGCCAGCGCCGCATGGTGGCCACCGGATCTGGCAGCAGGCCCGGCCGATACATCATCACCAGCGGACGGCCATCGACCCGGATGTAGCGCGGGTCCCGCACGACCGGGATCAGGCTGCGGGCGAAGGCGACGTCGTCCTCGGGCGAGTAGGTCTGGCCGAGCAGGACCTCGTCGTCGTGGCCGTCCCAGCGCCGGGTCCAGTTCTCGTTGGCCCAGTTGACGCAGAACGGCATGTCGAGCGTCGGGTCCGCCAGCAGCAGGTTCAATGGCGTTTCCAGCAGCCGGCGGCCGTTGAACCAATAGTGGTGGAAGCAGAACCCGCCGATGCCGTAGCGCCGTGCGAGCTCGATCTGCCGGCGCAGCGCCTCGGGGTTGCGCAGGTCGTAGAAACCGAGGTCGGACGGCAGCCGCGGCTGCACGTGGCCCACGAAGCGCGGCAGCGCCTTGGTGACGTTCGTCCACTCGGTGAAGCCGCGGCCCCACCAGGCGTCGTTTTCCGGAATGGGATGGAACTGCGGCAAATAGAACGCGATCAGCCGCACCTTCGGCTGCGCCGGCGCAGGCGAGCCCTCGGCGTCCGGCTCGAAAAACCGGCCCGGCGCGGCGTTGGCCTTGATCTGGTCGAGCAAAGTGGGGTGGCTCATCGGGGCAGCGCTCTAGGGCCGGCGCAGCAATAGGCGGCTGGCGACGCGCACCGGGGCGGTCAGGCGCCAGGACACCGAGGTCACGAGGGCGTCGATGCGGCCCTGGGTCCAAGCTCCGTGATCCCGCGCGGCCGCCAGCTTGGCCTCGGCCTCGGCCAAGGCGGCCCGAAGTGCTTGCTCCACTTGTTGGAGCTGGTAGTGCGCCGTCATCTCTTGGGCCAAGGCGGTCCGCTCGTTGGCCAAGGCGGTCCGCAGCGCCGCCTCCGATTGGTGGACTTGGAAGTGCGCCGTCTGCGCGTCGGCCGCGGTACGGGTGGCAATGCTCAGCTCGGCCCGCATCGCCGCGCACACGCGCTCGGCCATCTCGTTCGCAGCCACCAGCCCCTTGGCCTCGCCCTGTGCCGCGGCGAGGTCAATACGAAGGGCGTCGAGCTCCGCCGCACGGTCACGCGTCGCGGCGGCATGGGTCTCGACCTGCGCCCGGGCGTGCTGCAGGTCCGCGTCAACCTGCGCCGACCCCTGCTCGAACTGCAGCCGATGCTGCTCGAAATGTTGCCGATGCTGGTCGAACTGCCGCTGCAGCGCGTCGATCTCGGCAGAGTGGCGACGCTGCTCCTGCTCGGCCGCATCCAGCCTTTGCCGGCGCTCGCCTTCCAGGGCGGACTGCACGGCGTGCAGGCGGGCCTCCGCCTCCGGTGGGTTCACCATGCCGAGCCGCCCGGTATCGATGTAGACGCTCGGCGGCAACGCCGCGACCGGGCTGTCGGACGCGAAGGCGACCAGATACTGCGGCCGCGACAGGCCGGCCGAGCCCTCGAAATGCCCGGTGCCGCGCCGCTCGAAGCAGACAGGGCCCGCCCCCGCGCCGGCCGGCAGCAGCACCGAGCCGAACATCGGCCGTTGCGACAGGATCGCGACCTCGGCGAAGCGGGACCGCAGCAGCGCCTCGAACTCCGCCTCCGTGAGCTCCTGGACGTGGTAGGGGTTTGCCGGGGTCTCGGACGGGGAATAATTGTCCCGGTCCGGCGTGGAGACGATGAACAGCCCGCCGGGCCGCAGCACGCGCCGCACCTCCTGCAGGAATTGCGCCTGCTCGGCGAAGTGCTCGATCGTCTCGAACGAGACCACGACGTCGAAGGCGGCGTCGGGGGCCGGCATGGCGCGGGCGTCGCC
>CAXTJW010000207.1:0-1705 GCA_964244305.1 uncultured Acetobacteraceae bacterium | reverse complement strand
ATGATCTCACCCATGCGGGCACCTCGTCTGCGCAACGCCCGCCAGCGCTGGGACAGGCGGGGCGTCCCTGGTCTGCGAGCATTCTGAGTGGACCAGTCTATTGCCGTCAAACCCAGTGCCGGTCAATCGCAGGGCCGGCGCAAACTGGCCCTTGCGGCCTGTGACGACGGCTGCGTATCTGTCCATAGAGGCCGCTTGATGGGCACGTCCCGGAGCGCAGCGAAACCGGAGCGCGGCGATATGGACGAAGCCACCCGTGCCAAGCTGCGGCGCATCAGCACCGCGACCCTCGCGACCGCGCTGTTCAAGCGCGGCCTGCGCCAGCAGATGATCCAGGATGTGCGTCCGCTGCGCGCGTCGGCCGAGAGCATGGTCGGCCCTGCCTTCACGCTCCGCACCATCCCGGCGCGCGAAGACCTCAATGGCATCGAGGTGCTGCGCGACCACTCCAACCCGCAGCGTGCCGCGATCGAGCAATGCCCCGCCGGCGCCGTGCTGGTGATCGACAGCCGCAAATCGGCGCTGGCGGCGTCGGCCGGCGGCATCCTGGCGACCCGGCTGATGGTGCGCGGCGTCGCCGGCATCGTGACCGACGGCGGCCTGCGCGACAGCGCCGAGATCGCGGGCCTGAGCATCCCCGCCTATCACCAGCGCCCCTCGGCGCCGATCAGCCTGTCGTCGAACCAGGCGGTCGGCATCAACGAGCCGATCGGCTGCGGCGACGCCCCGGTCTGGCCCGGCGACATCATCGTGGGCGACATGGATGGGGTGATCGTCATCCCCGCCGGCATCGCCGACGCGATCGCCGACGAAGCCGTGGAGATGACGGCGTTCGAGGATTTCGTGACCGAACGGGTCCGCGGCGGCCAGTCGATCCTGGGGCTGTATCCGCCGACAGACGAGGCGAACCTCGTCGCGTTCAAGGCGTGGCGGGAAAAGGCGGGGCGTTAGCCAGCCGGTCGCGCCCGATCAGCGCCAGGCCCTCCGCCACCGAGACGAACTCGCCGCCGCCGGAGACACGTTCGGGGCCGAAACGCTGCTCGAACAGCCGCCGCACGGCCGGCACGAACGCGGTGCCGCCGGTCAGGAACACGCGGTCGACCTCCGCCGGCCCGATCGCCGCCTGCGCCAAGGCGCGGTCCACCGCCGCCGCGAGCTGCGCCAAATCGGGCGCGATCCAGCGTTCGAACTCCGCGCGCGTCACCACCTCCTCGATCGCGATGCTGCCGTGGTGGAAGCTCAGGGTGGCCTGCTCGCGGCGTGAGAGCTCCGCCTTCACGCCGGAGACGACCTGATAAAGCTGATAGCCCAGCTCGTCCTCGATCAGCTGGATCAGGCCGCGCAACTGCTCCGGCCGGGCGCTCGTGCGGGCCACGTCGGCGATCTCACGCAAGGTCCGCGGCGTCCGCATCAAAGACAGGCGGTGCCAGCGCGCCAGGCCCGCGTAGTACTCCGCGGGGATCGGCATGTCGTTGCCCATGACGCGGAACGTGCTGTCCTTACCCAGAAGCGGCGAGACCACGTGATCGATGATACGGTAGTCGAAGCTGTCCCCGGCGACGCCCACGCCCGCGCTGGCGAGCGGCGTGACGGGCCGTTCCGCGCCGGGCTCGAAGCGCAGCAGCGAGAAGTCGCTGGTGCCGCCGCCGAAGTCGCCGATCAGCACCGTCGCCGGCGCGTCCAGCGTGCGGGTGAAGCGGTAGCC
>CAXTJW010000206.1:0-6773 GCA_964244305.1 uncultured Acetobacteraceae bacterium | reverse complement strand
TGTTCGGCCGCGCCGTCATGCGCCGGGCCTAGCCGATGCCCGCGTGGCTCGACGACCTCCTGTGGACCTATCAGAACCTGGTCTATGCGCTGGGCATCAACGGTTTGTTAGCACTTTCGATGTATGTTGTGCTGGCCGTGGGCCAATTGTCGCTCGGCCAAGCGGCGTTCATGGGCCTGGGCGCATACTCCTCCGCCCTCATGACCCTGAACCTAAAGCTGCCATTCCTCGCGGTCCTGCCGTTGTCGGTGGTCGTGCCCGTCGCCTTCGCGCTGGCCATCGGCGTGCCCACCCTGCGGCTATCCGGCGTCTATCTCGCCATCGCCACCATCGGGTTGGGCGAGGTGCTGCGCGCGGTCTACCTCAATGTGGACCTGTTCGGCGGCGCGCTGGGCCTGTCCGGCATCCCGGAGCGTGCGACGACCTGGATGATCTACGGCCTGCTCGGCTTCGCGGTGCTGGCACTTTGGCTGGTCGGTCGCAGCGGCATCGGCCGGGCGATGGAGGCCATGCGCGAGGACGAGACCGCAGCCCAGGTGATGGGCATTCCGATCCAGCGCTACAAGCTGGGCACGCTGCTGGCCTCCGCCGCGTTGGCCGGCGTCGCGGGCTGCCTGTCCGCCCACGTATCGAGCTTCATCGGCCCCAACGAATACGGCTTCGAACCGGCGGTGACCATCTTGTCATATGTGCTGCTGGGCGGCATCGGCACGCCGTTCGCCCCCGTTGTCGGCGCGTGGGTGCTGACGTTGCTGCCCGAATTGTTGCGCGGCTTCAGCGACATCCGGCTGGTGCTGAATGGCGTCATCATCGTGCTGGCCGTGCTGTTTTTGCCCAACGGGCTGCTTGGCGCACGGATGAAGCGGATCGGCGCGCGTAACGCCGCATGACTCCGTTGTTGGACGTGCCGATCCTCGAGATGACCGGCCTCACCCGCCGCTACGCCGGCCTGGTTGCGGTGGACAGTGTCGAGCTGCAGGTCATGCCCGGCGGCGTCCACGCCATTATCGGGCCGAACGGCGCCGGCAAAACGACGCTGTTCAACTTAATTTCCGGCCTGGTGCCGCCCAGCGCCGGCCGCATCCGGTTCGCCGGCCAGGACGTGACCAGGCTGCCCGCCGACCGTCGCGCGGCGCTCGGTCTGGCCCGCACCTTCCAAAATATCCGCATCTTCGCCGCGATGACGGTGCTGGAGAATGCGCTCACCGGC
This sequence comes from uncultured Acetobacteraceae bacterium, assembly GCA_964244305.1. Taxonomy (GTDB): domain Bacteria; phylum Pseudomonadota; class Alphaproteobacteria; order Acetobacterales; family Acetobacteraceae; genus CAHJXG01. The sequence continues at coordinate 5,563 of CAXTJW010000206.1, read as the reverse complement.
CTGCACGCCCGGCTGACGACGAGCCTGCCCGGCGTGGTGCTCCGGCTGCCCGGCTTCCGGTCGGAGGAGCGCCGCGCCGTGGCCCGTGCCCGTGAGGCGCTCGACCTCGTGGGCCTCGCCGATAAGGCCAACCAGCGCGCGCAGGCGCTGTCGTACGGCGACCAGCGCCGGCTCGAGATCGCCCGCGCCATGGCGCCCGAGCCGCGCCTCTTGCTGCTGGACGAGCCCGCCGCTGGCATGAACCCTGCCGAGACGGAGGCGCTGGCCACCCTGGTCCGCCGGCTCAGCGGGTTCGGCGTCACGATCATGCTTGTCGAGCACGACATGGGTTTCGTCATGGATATCTCTGACCGTGTCACCGTGCTCAACTTCGGCAAGCGCATCTATGAAGGAAGGCCCCAGGCCGTCCGGCAGGAGCCTGCCGTCATCGAAGCCTATCTCGGTCATAAGGTCGCCGCACGCCTCGCTATCGGCGCGAAGGCTGGCGTGCGCGGCGCGGGATGAGCGGCCTCGAGATCGATGGGCTCGAAGTCGCTTATGGCCGCATCTCCGTCGTGCACGGCATCTCGATCAGCGTGCCGGATGGCCAGGTCGTCTGCCTGATCGGCGCGAACGGCGCCGGCAAGACGACGACGATGCGCGCCATCTCCGGCCTGGTCCGCCCGCGGGCCGGCCGCATCCGCTTCGCCGGGCGCGATATCGCCGGGCAGCCCGCGCACCGCATCGCCGCCGCCGGGCTGCGCCAGGTGCCGGAGGGGCGGCAATGCTTCGCCGAGCTGACCGTCGCGGAAAACCTGGCTTTGGGCGCCTATTTGACGACCGACCGCAATGAGGTCGCCCGCCGGCAACAAGGCGTACTGGCCCGTTTCCCGCGGCTGCGCGAGCGGTTGGGTCAGCTCGCCGGCTCAATGTCGGGCGGCGAGCAGCAGATGCTGGCGATCAGCCGGGCGCTGATGGGCGCGCCGCGGTTATTGCTGCTGGACGAGCCGAGCATGGGCTTGGCCCCGCTGTTCGTCGAAGAGATTTTCGCCATCATCGCCGCACTGAAAGCGGACGGCACGACGATCCTGCTGGTGGAGCAGAACGCCTCGGCGGCGCTCGACGTCGCGGACCACGCCTATGTGCTGGAAACCGGCCGCATCGTGCTGTCCGGCCCCGCCGCCGTGATCGCCAGCAACCCGGCGGTCGCGGCGTCCTACTTGGGGGGCTAGGCAGCGCCTCGGCCCATGCGGAGAGCCCGCGTGATCTACGGGCTGACTGGCGTACTGAGGTCCTGCTGCTGCACCGGCTCCGGATTGGGCGCCGTTGCCGTATCCTGCAGCCAGTCACGCAGCGAGCGGCGGATTTGGAACTCGAACTCCACGTTCATGTCGTCCAGCATCTGCCGGGTCAGGTCATACAGCACCTCGCGCAGGTCGCCCGTGATGGTCGACGACCGGGTCACGCGGGCCTCGGTATAGCCGGCCCGGACGCCCTCGGTCGTCACGACATCCAGATGCACCGCAAGAACGCCCTGCAATCCGTCGGACACGCGATCGATACGGGCCTCGTCGATGACGAACACGGCCCGGCCCGAAGTCCCGACGGCCAACAACCGGTCGACCGCCATCTGCCGGGCCGCTCCGCCCAACCTGACCGGCGACTGCCCCTCGATCCGGCTGGGCAGTGGCGCGTCGCCGACATCGACTGTCGCGACGTTGAGCGGCAACGTTTTCAAATAGTCGTAGCGCAGCGGAGGCAGTTCTCGCGCCGGCCCGCTCGTGCCGCACGCCGCCAACGCCAATGGCAGCAACAGGGCCATGCGGCGATCGAGCTTAATTGAGCCGTTCATTCGCACCCTTGCCATGCACCTCGCCGCGGTCGAAGCGGAAGTCCAGATTGCAGAATTCGCACGTCATGACGATGTCGCGGCCGACGGCCATGTGGTCCAGGTCGTCAGGCGGGAACGTTTCCAGGATGCCCGACAACTTTGCGCGCGAGCAACGGCAGCCATAGGCCAGCGGCCGGTTGCGGTCGGCGGCGACGCCCGTCGCGCCGAACAGCAGATACAGCAGGCGCTCCGGCAGGATGCTGTCGTCCAGCAGCTCCTCCTGCTTCAACGTGGCGGCGAGCGCCGTCGCCGTCCGCCAGCTTTCGGCCTGCGCCTCGGTGTCGAGTTCCGGATCGATGCCGCCCTCGCCGGGGACGCGCTCGAGGATCAATGCGCCCGCCCGCCAGCCGGCATCGGTGCGGGCGCAGGCGAGGCGGACGCTGCACTGGATCTGCTCGCTGGTCTCGAAATAGTGCAGCGCCATGTCGGCGAGGCTGTCGCCCTCGATCGAGACGATGCCCTGGTGCCGCTCCCGGTCCGGCCCCTGGTCCACGCTGAACGCCAAGTAGCCCTTTCCGAGCAGGGCGCTGGCGGACGGGTTGCGCTCGGCAGCGAGCAAGGCGGCAAGCCGCTCGGGTTCGGCACGGGCATAGCCGCGCAGCGCCCCGGCTTCGGTGCAGTCGGCCAGCAGCATCGGCACTGCGCCGTCGCCCTTGGCTTGCAGGCTGAAGCTGCCCTGGAACTTCAATGCCGTGGCCAGCGCCGCCGCGAGCGCCAGCGCCTGGCCCGCCAGCGCCGTGACCGCGTCGTGGTTGACGTGCCGGGTCAGCAGGGCATCGGCGAGCGGGCCGAGCCGCACGAGCCGCCCGCGAACGGGCTGACCCGGCAGGTGGAAGGGGGTGACGCCGCGGGGCACGACGATGTCGGGCACGTCCGGGCGGGTGCTGTCGAGGAAGGGAGGGGTGGCTATCATGGCCCCTACATAGGGATCAGCTCTGCCGAGGTGAACCTGTGGCGTGCGAGCGATGCGGCACGACTTGGCCCATCCGGGCGCCGGCAGGCTACGGCACCACCGCCAGGAACAGGAACACCGCGAGGATCACCAGATGCACCGCGCCCTGCAGCACAGTCGTCCGGCCGGTTCCAAGCGTCAGCACGCTGACCAGCAAAGTAAGGCCGAGCAGCACCTCCTCCTTTTGATCGAGCCCCAACGTCAGCGGCGTTCCGAGCGCGATCGCAGCCACGGCGACCGCCGGGATCGTCAGCCCGATGCTGGCCAACGCCGAGCCTAAGGCGAGGTTCAGGCTGGTTTGCAGCCGGTTGGCCTGCGCCGCACGCACCGCTGCCACCGACTCCGGCAGCAGCACGAGGGCAGCGATCACGACGCCGATCACGGACTTCGGCGCGCCGGCCCGGTCGAGCGCCGCCTCCATGGCTGGCGACAACGCCTTGGCGAGCAGGACGACCGCCAGCAGTGCGACGATGAGCAAGGCAGCGCTGACGAAGGCCGCCCGGGTCGAAGGCACCTCCGCATGCTCGTCCGCGTCAGCGTCGTGCAAGAAGTCGTCGGGGTGCCGCACGGTCTGCACGAAGACGAACACGGCATACAGCGCCAGGGACACGACGCCGGTGAAAGCCAGTTGCGATGTCGTGAACACCGGCCCCGGCGAGGTCGTGGTGAAGTTCGGCAACACGAGCGTGAGCGTGGTCAGCGCCGCCAGCACAGCCAGCGCGCCGCGCGCACCCTGCAACTCGAAACCCTGCGCCCGGTGCCGCAGACCGCCGACCAGCAAGCACATCCCGACCACGCCGTTGGTCACCAGCATCACCGCCGCGAACACGGTGTCCCGCGCCAGCGCCGCCTTGGCCGGTCCGCCCGACAGCATGACCGAAACCACCAGCGCCACCTCGATCACCGTGACGGCGATGGCGAGCACGAGCGTGCCGAACGGCTCGCCGACACGGTGCGCCACCAATTCGGCGTGGTAGACAGCGGCGAATACGGTTGCGATCAGCGTCACGGCCGCGGCGGCGATCAGGGCAGTGTTCAACCCGACGGCATAAACGCCAGCCAGCAACGCGCAGGCTGTGAGCGGCCAGAACCAGGCCCACCAGGGCATCCGCGTTGCGGTCATGATGGATGGTTCCTAGTTGTTTGGCGCGAGATCCCTCGGCGGCCAAATCTTAGCTGTCTTCAGCCATCTCCGCCTCGAGTGCCTCGAGCTGGCGGTCGAGCTGCGCGACCGCGTCGTCCGGCAGCCCTAGCCCGGCGACATGTTGGCGCAATGTGTCTCGGCAGCCGTCGAACTCCGAGCCCAGCATGTCGGACGGCGCCGCCGGCGCCTTCTTGCGCGCGACGCAGCTCAGGTAGCCGTTGCGCGCCGCGTCCAAGCCCGGATGTTGCGGCAGGGCCGCGAACAGATCGTCCAGCCGCTTCTCGACCCAACCCGGGGCCGACGCGATCTCCTCGGTCATCGCGCCGCTCCCAACGACCACGCCAGCACGCCTTTCTGCGCGTGCAGCCGGTTCTCGGCACCGTCGAATACCACGGATTGCGGGCCGTCGATCACCTCCGCCGTCACTTCCTCGCCGCGATGCGCCGGCAGGCAGTGCATGAAGATCGCGTCCGGCGCCGCCTGCGCCATCAGCCTCGACGTCACGCAGTACGGCGCCAGCAGGTTGTGCCGGCTTTCGTTCGGATCGTCGGCCATGCTGACCCAGGCGTCCGTCACCACGCAGCGCGCGCCGCGGACGGCATCGGCCGGGTCGGCGAAAATTTCCACGACGGCCCCCTGCGCCCGGGCCCAATCAATCAGATCCTGCGACGGACGCAGCATCTCCGGCGTTGCGATCCGCAAGGTGAAGCCGAAGCGCGCTGCCGCCTCGATCCAGCTGCTGAGCACGTTGTTGCCGTCGCCGCTCCAGGCGATGACCTGGCCGGCAATGGGCCCGCGGTGCTCCTCAAACGTCATGATGTCGGCCATCAACTGGCACGGATGGCTGCGGTTCGTCAGGCCGTTGATGACCGGCACCGTCGCATGCGCGGCCATCTCGTTCAGCTTTGCGAAGTCGTCGGTGCGCAGCATGATGGCGTCGACGTAGCGGGACAGAACCCGGGCGGTGTCGGCCACCGTCTCGCCGCGTCCGAGCTGCAGCTCCTTGGCGGACAAGGTAATGACGTCGCCGCCCAACTGTCGCATCGCCACCTCGAAGCTGACGCGGGTGCGGGTGCTGGGCTTCTCGAAGATCATCGCCAGCGTCTTGCCGGCGAACGGCCGCGACGAAACGCCGCCGGCCTCCTTATAGCCCGACGCGATGTCGAGCATGTGGCGCAGCGTCGCCGGCTCGAAATCGCCCAGGTCGAGGAAGTGCCGGGGAGGGGGCTGGCCCTCGCCGGCATTGCTGAGATCGTTGGCGCTCTCGCCTGCGCGCGCAACCGGGCGTCGAAGCGCTCCGCTCATTTGGCCGCCACGGAGACGGCGGCTGGGAGGCAACGGCGCACGCCGCGGCGGATCATTTCGACCGCGGCGTCGCAATCGGCGTCGGTCAGCACGAGCGGCGGCACCAGACGCACCACGTTGTCGCCGGCCGCGACCGTCAGCAGCCCCTCGGCGGTGAAGGCATTCTGCAACTCCGCGTTGGGCACGACGGCCTTGAGCCCCAAAATCAGCCCGGCCCCGCGCACGTCGGCCAGCACTGACGGATACTCCGCCACCACCGCTTCGAGCGCGAACCAAAGCCGGCGCGCCTTGC
>CAXTJW010000205.1:0-6780 GCA_964244305.1 uncultured Acetobacteraceae bacterium | reverse complement strand
CATGAGGCCAAAGCCAAGGACCAGGCGGATGTGATCGGCTTGCTGCTGCGCGACTTCGAGGAGAACAGCAGCCATTGGTTGTGGGAGACCAACGACGACCTTAGGCTTAGGAACGTCTCGCCCCGTTTCGCCGCCATCGCGCAAATACCGGCTCATATGCTGAACGACGGCTCGATGCTCGACCTGCTGCACGTTCCAACCCTGCTGTCCGGCGCAGCCATTCCTGGGCTGGCGTTGCAATGCCTCAGGGAGCGGTCGGCGTTCGCCAACCTCGTCGTGCCCGTCGAGGTGGCCGGGCAGCCGCGCTGGTGGTCGCTGACCGGGCGGCCGACCTATGACCGCAGCCAACGTTTTGTCGGCTTTCGGGGCGTCGGCGCCGATGTGACGGAGGCGACTCAGGACGCGCGGCGTACGACGCACCTCGCCTCGTTCGACAGCCTGACCGAACTGGCCAACCGTGCGGTGTTCCAGCAGGCGATGACGAAGGCCTGCTCGACTGCGGAGGAGTCTCCGTTTGCTGTCCTTTATCTTGATCTCGACGGCTTCAAGCAGGTGAACGACACCCTCGGGCACGCGACCGGCGACGCCCTGCTGTTCACGATGGCGCAGCGTATCAGGAGCTGTGTGCGGGAAGGAGACTTGGCGGCGCGCCTGGGCGGAGACGAGTTCGCAATCCTGATGGCGGGCGCGACCGAGCACGCGGCCCAGCTCATGGCCCAGCGTGTCCTCGAAAGCGTCAGCCACACGGCACATCTGGACGGGCACCGGGTCGAGATCGGCGTCAGCATCGGCATTGCACTGTCAGCCGAGGGCCAGTCGGCGGCAACGCTGCTCGGGAACGCCGACGCGGCGTTGTATCAGGCCAAAACCGAAGGGCGTGGCACCTACCGCCTGTTTCCCTGCAGCCCAGCGCACGCGCCACAAGCCGGCGACTGACGGCACGGCGCGGCCGAGCGGCACCCGTAGCCGTTGCAACAGCTAAATCCTGGGAAGTTTGGGCGCGCTGCGCCACAGGTCACGTTGCATTGATGACGCAGCCCGGCAGAATTCGTCCTCACCATCAACCAAGGTGTAAGGGCTGCGTTAATAATTTGAGTTTATACCTAACCAGCCCTGCAGCGGTCATTGCCCTGATGGCTGGGCCGCCACGTCCAAGGCGCTTGCCACCATGCGTCATCATCCATCGGAGCAGTTTTAGTCTATGAAGTCCCACAATCGCCATTCGCCGATCTCCGCCCCGCTAATGCTGGCCGAACTGGCCTGGGCGTCGTGGGAGACGATCGCCCACCGCAGCATCATGATAGCGCAGAGCACCTGCTCCATGGCCGAATATCAAAAGATGGTCAGCGAGAAGACCGCTGCGGCAATTGAAATCGGCATGATGCTGGCCTCGCCCGCAGGGGCGACGGCAGCGGCCCTGCTAGAGCCTTGGCACAGCCGCGCCACGGCGAATGCGAGGCGCTTGCGCCGGTAAAAACCCATCACGACCGTGTGGTCACCCGGCGCTCTTTAACAGCGTAAGGAGCCGGTCGCGCACGACGTCGGGCGCGGTTTCGTTGACCGCCTGCTGCAGCAGACGCATGCGCCGCCGGGTCGCATAGAGCTGGTCGAGCAGGGAAAGCACGATCGGCATCGCCTCGTCGTCCATCTGCAGGCCGCGCAGCTCCGCAATCAGGCGGACCCGGGCGACGTCGACCTCCTGGAATGTCCAGCCGCCGGGCGACCCGTCTGGACGCAGCCAGGTCAGCTCGACCCAGCGGGTGATTTCCGCCTCTGCGATCCCGACGGTGCGGGACAGGGTCTGAACGGTAATCATGCTCCCTCCTTATCGGTCTGAGTCATGCTGCGCCGGGGCTGGCTGGGTTCGGCCGGCTCCCATCCGCGCAATAGGGTTTCAAGCGTGTCGTCGGCGTCGGCCAGCGTGACCTGCAGAATGACATATCCGTCGCCTGCGGGCCGTCCGGCATGGGCCGGAATGCCGCGACCGCGCAGCCGCAAACGGGTGCCGGTATCGGACCGTTTCGGCACCGTCATCGTCACATCGCCGCCCGGCGTCGGCACGGTAATGCGTCCGCCGAGCACGGCCTCCTTCAGGGTGATCGGCAGCTTGACGTGGATGTCGTCACCCTCCCGCGTGAAAAACGGATGCGGTTCGACGTGGATTTCGATCAACGCGTCGCCGGGCGGGCCGCCATTCAGGCCTGGTCCGCCCTGGCCCTTCAACCGCAGTATCTGCCCATCCTCGATCCCCGGTGGAATGCGCACGTCCAGGGTGCGGCCATCGGGTAAGGTCAGCGTGCGAGTCATTCCGGAAACGGTGTCCAGGAAGGCGACAGGCAGCGCATACTGCGCATCGGCGCCGCGCAACCGCAGGCCCTCGCCGCCGCGGTTGAGGAAGTCGCCGAAGATGTCGCCGAACTGGAACTCCTCGTCTGGCGTGCCGCGATAACGCGCCCCTTCCGCTGCGTCGGCATAGCGTCGGTAGCGCGGCGGCTCCGGAGCGGCTGGGTCGCCGGCGGCGTCGATCTCGCCGCGGTCGAACCGGGCGCGCTTTTCGGGATCGGACAGCAGTTCGTTCGCGGCGTTGACCGCCTTGAAGCGCTCCTCGGCGGCGGCGTTGCCAGGATTGAGGTCCGGGTGGTGCTTTTTGGCGAGCTTGCGATAGGCCGAACGCACCTGCTCCGGCGTTGCATCACGGGCCAGGCTCAGGGTCTCATAAGGGTCAGGTGGCATCGGCTCCCGCCTGCATGAAGGTTCGATTAACGTTCACGGCATCGATTTGGCCCGCCGCGCGAGTATGGACGGCGTAATATTGCGCAGCCGAGGCGTAGAGCTGCGGAGCCGGCGCGCCAAGGGTCGAAGGCAATATTCCGATTATTGAACGCGACGCATGATGACGCACGATCCCGGGCGGTCACGCTTTGAGTTGCTTGCGCGCTGCGGCCATCTCGGCCAGGCGTTCGGGCGGCGGCGGCGGTAGGTCCAGATCCAGCGCCTCCATCGTGACGAGGAGGATGGCCTGCGTCACGGCGCGCGCGATGGGCTTGCTGTCGGCCGGCACGATATACCACGGCGCCAAGCCGGTGGCGGTCGCGTTGAACGCCGCCTCGTAGGCCGGCTGATACTCGGCCCAGCGGTCGCGGGCGGCGGTGTCCGACGGGTCGAATTTCCATGCTTTCGCCGGGTCGTCGAGCCGGGCGAGCAGGCGTTTGCGCTGCTCATCCCGCGAGACGTGCAGGAAAATCTTGGCCAGCGCGGTGCCCTGTTGGGCCAAATAGGTCTCGAATGCGACTATGGCGCCGAGCCGCTGGGTCCAAATCTCTGGTCCGGCCAAGCTGTCGGGCAGGCTTTGCCGCGCCAGCACCGAAGGGTCCACGCGGGGCACCAGCACGTCCTCGTAGTGGCTGCGGTTGAAGATGCCCACCGTGCCGCGCGGCGGCAGGGCCCGGTGGATGCGCCATAGGAAGTCGTGCGAGAGCTCCTGCGGGCTCGGCGCGGCGAACGAGGTGACGCCCAGACCCTGCGGGTTGAGCCCGGCCGCGAGCCGCTTGATTGCCCCGTCCTTGCCGCTGGCGTCCATGCCCTGCAGCACCATCAGCACCGACCAGGTGCGGCGCGCATACAGCCGGTCGTGCAGGGCGGTGAGACGTTCTGCGCCCGCGGTCAGCATCGCGTTGGCGTCGGCGCTGCTCAGCCCCATGCGGTCGGACGGATCACGGTCCGCCAGGCGCACCGGCTTGCCCGGGATGACACGGCAAAGCTCGGCCAAGGCTGCAAGATCGGGTGCGCTCATGGGCGATTGCATAGTATAGTGGTGGGAAACCTTGCCCTATGCCGCGCGACCCGGCACCAGGGACGTATAAAACCGAGCCAACGGTCGTGGATAGGAGGACGAGACATGTCAGATCAAAGCCCGACGAAGGCGCCTGAAGCAATGTCCATAGCGGCAGATTCTGCCGCGCCGCGCGATTTGCCTCAGGCTTTTCCGTTTGGCCATGGCGTCCCGCCGGCAATGCCGCTGCCGAATCCCGAGACGATGCTGCAGCTCTGGTCGTCGTGGATCGAGAAGGCGTCGAAGCCGGAACTCGGCTTTGCGGCGGCGCTGGGCAGCCCGTCGGGGCAGGCCGCGTTCCAGATGGGCCCGGACCAGGTGACCGGGAACATGCTCCAGGGCGCCATCAAGCAGCTCGGCGACATGCTGGCCCATGATCCCACGCTGCGTGCGGCCGAGGACGCGCTGAACGCCAATCCCCTGCGCCAGGTCATCCCGGTCGACTGGGCGGAGATCGCGCGGGCGCTGCGCACGGTCTGGCTGCGCTCCATGAGCCGGCCCGAGAAGGCCATTGCGGCGGCCACCGAGTTCAACATGCGGCTGTGGCAGTCGGCGATCGATACCTGGAACGAGGCCGGCCAGCGCTGGCTGGGGGTGGCCCAATCCGGTATGCAGTCGGGTATGCCGTCTGGCACGGCGACGCCCGCAGGCGCCGGCGACAAGCGGTTCGCGGCCCCCGAGTGGCAGAGCAACCCGGCTTACAGCACGCTCAAGCAGCTCTATTTCCTGGCGTCGGAGTTCTTGTTGCGCCAGGTGAGTGAGGACGACAATCTGGCCCCGGCGGAACGGCAGCACCTCGAGTTCCACCTGCACCAGTTCGTCGACGCGATGAGCCCGACCTTGCTGCTGATTTCCAACCCGGCCGCGTTGCGCCGCGCGGTCGAGACGGGGGGCGTCAGCGTCGCCGAGGGCCTGCGCAACCTGATGAGCGACGTGAAGGAGGGCAAGCTGAGCATGGTCGACGCCACGGCGTTCGCGCCGGGCCGCAACCTCGCTCTGTCGCCGGGCAAGGTGGTGTATCGCAATAAGCTGATCGAGTTGATCCAGTATTCACCGGCCGGCGAGCCAAACAGCACAAACGTGCACGAGATCCCGCTGCTGATCCTGCCGCCGTGGATCAACAAGTTCTACATCCTGGATATGCAGCCGAAGAACAGCATGGTGAAGCATCTGGTCGACCAGGGCTTCTCGGTGTTCATGGTGTCGTGGCGCAACCCGGACGCGGCGATGGAGAGCACCACGATCGCGGACTACGTGGACCTCGGCGTGCTCGCAACCAGCGACGTGGTGCGCGAGATCACCGGCAGCAAGACGGTGAACGTGATGGGCTACTGCATCGGCGGCACGCTGCTGGCCATGAGCCTGGCGTGGCTTGCCAAGCAGAACGACGAGCGCTTCGGCGCCATCACCTTCATGGTGTCGCTGCAGGATTTCGCGAAGGTCGGCGACACCGCGATGTTCCTGGGCGAGCCGACCATCGACTTCATGGAGCAGCAGATGCTGGAACGCGGCTACCTCGACAGCCGCGAGATGTCCAACATGTTCAACCTGCTGCGCAGCAACGACCTGATCTGGTCGAACGTGGTGAACAACTACCTGCTCGGGCAGAAGCCGCCGGCGTTCGACCTGCTGTACTGGAACAGCGATGGGACACGTATGGCGCGGGCGGCACACGGCTGGTATCTGCGCAACACCTACGTCGAGAACAACCTGATTGAGCCCGGCAAGGTCCACCTCAAGGGCGAGGCGCTGGACCTGGGGGACATCAAGCAGGACATCTATGCCTGCGGTGCGGAGAAGGACCATATCGTGCCGTGGAACGCGGCGTGGCGCATCACCCAGCTCACGGGCGGCAAGGTGCGGTATATCCTTGCGTCCAGCGGGCATATTGCGGGGATCATCAACCCGCCGGGCGGCAAGGGCACCTATTGGACCAACGAGGCCAAGACTGCGACGCCGGATGAGTGGCGCGCGGCGGCGAAGAAGCAGGACGGCAGCTGGTGGACGGATTGGTTCGCCTGGCTTGCGGCGCGCTCCGGCGAAAAGGTCGCGCCGCCGCCGATCGGGAGCGACGCCCATCCGCCCGTGATGGATGCCCCCGGCAGCTATGTGCTGGAAAAGTAGCGCTATTTAGGCCAAAGCGCCCTTGACAGCCATTGCAGGAGCAGCGCTGTTCAGGGCGGTTACAAAAAAAGAAGCGTTAAGGGAGTTACACTCGGATGGCGGTGAATACGACGGCTCCGGCCGGTTTTGGGAGCCGCGCGGCTGCGGTGCCCGGGAGCAATTTCCAGAGCATCCTGCAAAGCCCGAAGTTCCAGGAACTCGTCACGACCCGCAGCAAGTTCGGCTGGACGCTGTCGATCGTGATGCTCGTCGTTTATTTGGCTTTTATTCTGCTGGTCGCGTACGATAAGCCGCTGCTTGCGCTTAAGATTGCTGGCGGCACGACGTCGCTGGGGATCGTGCTCGGGCTCGTCGTGATCATCACCGCCTTCGTGCTGACCGCCGTCTATGTGGCCCGGGCCAACGGGCGCTACGACGACCTGACCGACCAGGTGAAGCGGGAGATGGGGCTGTGAGGCGCGCCGCAGCGCTCGCCGCGACGGCCGCGCTGCTCGCGAGCCCGGGCTCGGCCTGGGCGGCGGGCGCCATCGAGGGTGCGGTCGAGAAACAGGGCCTCAACATCACCGCCATCGTCATCTTCCTGTTGTTCGTGCTGTTCACGCTCGGCATCACCTACCGCGCCGCCCGGCAGACCAAATCCGCGTCGGACTTCTACGCGGCCGGCGGCGGCATATCGGCCGGGCAAAACGGCCTCGCGATCGCCGGCGACTACATGTCGGCGGCGTCGTTCCTCGGCATCTCTGGCCTGGTGTTCTCCAACGGCTTCGACGGGCTGATCTACTCGATCGGCTTCCTCGTCGGCTGGCCCATCGTGCTGTTCACCA
>CAXTJW010000204.1:0-6790 GCA_964244305.1 uncultured Acetobacteraceae bacterium | reverse complement strand
GGCCATAGCCTCGGCGGCATGCTGGTGCAGCGCTTGCTGGCCATGGCGCCGCATAAGGCCCGCGCCGTGGTGCTGGCGCAGACCAGCGCGGCCTTCGGCAGCCGCGACCCGGCCTGGCAGGCCGAGTTCCTGTCCGCACGGCTCGGCCCGCTGGATGCCGGCCACAGCATGGCGGCGCTGGCGGAGGCGATGGTGGCGGACATGGTCGGACCCGGCGCGGACCCGGCCGGCGTCGCCCTGGCCCGCGACTGCCTCGCCCACACGCCGGACAGCACGTATCGCGACAGCGTGCTGGCGATGCGGGGCTTCGATTGCCGCGATGCGCTGGGGCGGATCGCAGTGCCGGCCCTGGTGCTCGCCGGTACGCTGGACACCTCGGCGCCGGCATCCGGCATGGAGCGCATGGCGGCCCGCATCCCCGGGGCGCAATACGTCGCACTGAAGGGCGCCGGGCACCTCGCCTACCTCGAGCAGCCGCAGGCGTTCGATGCGGCGCTGGAGCGGTTCCTGCGCGATGGTCCCGCCGAGACCCTGGAGCGCCCGGCCGAATAGCTGTATGTCGGTTGGGCGACGAAGCCAATACGGCGAGCGGAGAGGCCGAGATGAACATCCATGAGTATCAGGCGAAGGACCTGCTGCGCGAATATGGCGTTGCGGTGCTGCAGGGGTTCGTGGCCTGGACGCCCGAGGAGGCGGCGCTCGCCACCGAGAAGCTGCCGGGACCCGTCTACGTCGTGAAGTCGCAAATCCATGCCGGCGGCCGTGGGGCGGGGCACTTCCAGCAGGACCCGGCGGGCAAGGGCGGCGTGCGCCTGGCCAAGTCCGCCGCCGAGGCGCAGGAGGCCGCCGCCGCGATGATCGGCAACGTGCTGATAACGAAGCAAACCGGCGCTGCCGGCCGCCGGGTCAGCCGCGTGTATGTCGAGGCCGGCTGCGACATCAAGCGCGAGCTGTATCTGTCGCTGCTGGTGGACCGCGACACGGCACGCGTCACCATCGTCGCCTCGACCGAGGGCGGCATGGAGATCGAGCACGTCGCCGAGACCCAGCCCGAGAAGATCATGCGGGTCGCGGTCGACCCGGCCGCCGGCATTTCATCGTTCCACGCCCGCAAGCTCGCCTTCGGCCTCGGTCTCGAGGGCAAGCAGGTCGCCTCGTTCACCAAGTTCGTGCTGGCGATGTACCGGGCGTTCCTCGACCTCGACTGCGCCATCGTCGAGGTCAATCCCCTGGTGGTGACCGGGGCCGGCGACATCGTGGCCTTGGACGCCAAGGTCAGTTTCGACGACAACGCCCTGTATCGGCAGCCGGACCTCGAGAAGCTGCGCGACGAGGCGGAGGAGGACCCCAAGGAGCTGGAGGCCGCCAAGCATAGCCTCAATTACATCGCGCTCGATGGCACCATCGGCTGCATGGTGAACGGCGCGGGCCTGGCGATGGCGACGATGGACATCATCAAGCTCTATGGCGGCAGCCCGGCCAATTTCCTCGACGTGGGCGGTGGTGCCACCAAGGAGCGGGTGACGGCGGCGTTCAAGATCATCCTGTCCGACCCGAACGTGGAGGGCATCCTGGTCAACATCTTCGGCGGCATCATGCGCTGCGACGTCATCGCCGAGGGCGTGATCGCGGCGGCGCGCGAGGTGAGCCTCGGCGTGCCGCTGGTGGTGCGGTTGGAGGGCACCAACGTGGAGTTGGGCAAGGAACTGCTGGCGAAGTCGGGCCTGCCGATCGTCAGCGCCGACAACCTGGCCGACGCCGCCGAAAAGGTGGTTCGCGCCGTGAAGGAGGCCGCATAATGGCCGTTCTCGTCGACGCCGACACCCGCGTCATCACCCAGGGCTTCACCGGCGCCCAGGGCACCTTCCATTCCGAGCAGGCGATCGCCTACGGCACCAAGGTCATGGGCGGCGTGACGCCGGGCAAGGGCGGCAGCCTGCATCTGGAACTGCCGGTGTTCGACACGGTCGCGCAGGCGAAGGAGGCGACCGGGGCAACGGCGTCGGCAATCTACGTGCCGCCGCCCTTCGCCGCCGACGCCATCCTGGAGGCGATCGACGCCGAGATCGCGCTAATTATATGCATCACCGAGGGCATCCCAGTGCTGGACATGGTGCGGGTCAAGCGCGCGCTGTCCGGCAGCAAGTCGCGGCTGATCGGCCCCAATTGCCCCGGCGTCATCACGCCCGAGGCCTGCAAGATCGGCATCATGCCCGGCCACATCCACCGCCGCGGCACGGTGGGCATCGTGAGCCGCAGCGGCACATTGACCTACGAGGCCGTCAGCCAGACGACAGCGGCCGGGCTGGGCCAGAGCACCTGCGTCGGCATCGGCGGCGATCCGGTGAAGGGGACGGACTTCATCGAGGTATTGGAGATGTTCCTGGCCGATCCCGAGACGCAGAGCATCATCATGATCGGCGAAATCGGCGGCAACAGCGAGACTGAGGCCGCCGAGTTCATCGCCCGCAGCGGCGGCAAGAAGCCGGTCGTGGGCTTCATCGCCGGGGCGACGGCGCCGCCGGGCCGCCGCATGGGCCACGCCGGCGCCGTGATCAGCGGCGGCAAGGACACCGCGGAGGCCAAGTTCGAGGCGATGCGCCAAGCCGGCATCCACGTCGCCGAAAGCCCTGCGGCACTCGGCAGCACTATGGTGCGGGCGCTCCGCGGCTGAAGGCCCGCTCTCGCCGGGTCAGCCATAGGTCGAGCAGCATGTGCGGAAGGGTGAGGGCGGCGAGACCCTGGAGCGTCAGGCAGAGCAGTCGCTGCGGTGGCGCGCCGGTGTAGAACGGCCATAGGGCGGCCCCGATCAGCAAAGTCAGCGCCGTGAGGGGCAGCGACAGCAGAAGCGCGCTGAGGCCATTGGTGACCCGTGGCGCGCGCGTTTGGTCGCGTATCAATGCCGCGGTATGGGCCGGCGCATGGACGCAGACGAAATAGATGGCAAACGCCGTCAACGGCGGCAGCGCGACGAACACGCCGGCGAGCAGGGCAGGCATGGCGAGCGAGCGCCACTGCCGCCGCAGCGCCGCGCGCCCGGCCCATGCGATCGTCAACGCCAGCCAAAGCAGCGAAGCGTCCCAAAGCCACTCCGGCGGTCGTGGGAGCGGCGCTGCGGCGACTGTGGCGAAGACCACCATGGTCGCGGCCGGGTGCGCCAGCACGGACAATGCGATCGGCAGGCCACCACGCACCGCGGCCTCGAGCGGCGCTCCGGGCGCATCCTCCGACCCGAAGTGCCAGATCGACGCCGTGAGGAATGCCGCGAGCGTCGGTACTGGAGCGAGGCGCCACGACAGCAGCACGACGGCGACGAGGGCAAGATAAGGCAGCGAGAAGACGCCGAACCAGGCTCTGCCAAAACGCGGCCGCAACCGAGCGCGTGCGGCCTCGCCGTCGAGCGCGCCGTGCGGCACACCCAACACGATGATGGTAATGAGCGCCCAGAGATACTGGGCGTCCAGCGGCATGAGCGCGCTGAGCGCCAAGGCCGGCCCTGCGGCCAGGACCGGCCATGATGGCAGCCGCGAGAGTGCATAACGCCGCCCGGCGACCTTCGCGGCTGCCTGACTCAAGCTAGGCAGCCCGGCGCAGCGGAGCGGCACGCCCGCCTTCGGCTAGGTCGCGCTCGGTCGTCTTAGCGTCCGAGGCGACGGTCAGCAGGCCATAGACGACCTTGGACACGACATCGACGATGGCGATCAGCAACACGCTGGCGGTGTCGCCGATGTAGTTGAGCCCGTCCGGCGCCACCGCGAGGACGACCGGATAGACCAACCAAAGCACCGTCAGCATGGCGGCGTTGCGCTTGTAGCTCGAACGGACGTCGTCCCGCTCCAGCGCGTTCGCCTGCATCTGCGACACCCAGATAACGTAGAAGACACCCAGGAACGCCGCGCAGGAAATGATGAACCAGGTCCACTTGATCCAGGCGACCTCGGAGATGCCGAAGAACAGCGCCGTCAGGATCATCATGACGTCGGCCAGCACGACCCCGGCGATCGCGCCGGCGCGTTTCTCCCCAGCATGCATGGCGTTGAACGAGAGCGTCACCAGCAGCAGCGGCGTGGTGAAGGTCCAGTCGATATAGCGGGCGTAGTAGAAGATGCGCCCGGCGCCAGCGCCCGCAGTGGCGGCATCGGCTGGCAGGATGACCGCACCCTGGCCGGTTGCCATCGCGAAGTAGGAGCAGGCGGCGATCAGCGGCACGATGCCGTGCAGCACCGTGTGAAATTCCTCGGAAGGCGTGCGGCGCTTGCCCGTCAGCAAAATAAACAGGCCGCCGCCAGTCATGATGAGCGTGGTCAGCCAAAGCAGGGTATGCGAATCCATGTTCGATCCATCCGTTCCTACGCGAGCCGACACAGCGGAATTGCTGACGATCGGTTTGCCGGATTGCGGATAATTGAACTTGGCCAAGGCCGGACGATACGACGCCGCTTCGATTCCGATCTCGTTTGCGCCCCGCGTTCTCGCCCCCAACTACGCCATAGCGCTTGCGAAACGTGCGCTGCGATGCGACTTGAGAGCCGGACCATCGGGTTACCGGCAGTTTAGAGGAGCCAGACTTGGCGCTTAGGGCTGTGTGTGCGATTGCGGTGATGGCCAAGGCGCCCCGCCCCGGCCACGTCAAGACCCGGCTGCAATCCGTATTGGACCCGACGGAGGCGGCGACACTCAGCGCGGCCTTCCTCCGGGACGCGACGGCCAACGTCCAGGCTGCAGCCGCGCTGGCCCCGATCCACGGCTTCGTCGCCTATGCCCCGTCAGGCGCCGAGGCACGGTTCGACGGTCTGCTTGCGCCCGGCACCGCGCTCGTGCTGGCGGATGGCGCCGACGGCGACGCGGCGGGGGTCGAGGGCTTTGGCCGCTGCCTGCTGCATGCGACCCGCGCCTTGCTGGCCCGTGGCTATGGCGCGGTCTGCGTGCTCAACGCCGACAGTCCGACCTTGCCGACGGCGCTGCTGGTACAGGCTGCCCATCAGCTATTGGCGCCGGGCCGTCGCGCCGTGCTGGGGCCGGCCGACGACGGCGGCTACTGGTTGCTGGGCATGCAGGCGGCGGAACCGGCGCTCTATGCCCGCGTCGCCTGGAGCACCGACGCGGTCGCGGCCGCAACGGCGCATCGCGCGGCGGAGATCGGCCTGCCGCTGCATAGGCTCGACACCTGGTTCGATGTGGACGACCGTGCGAGCCTCGCGCGCCTGTTGCGCGACCTGGCGGCGCCGGCTGGCCCGCCGAACCAGCCGTTCACGGCGCCGGCGACTACCGCCTGCGTCGCGGCGCTGCGGCTGCGGGAGCGCTTGCGGTCCGCGCTGTCCGACGCCTGATGCGGCCAGCCCCGGGGATCATGGCCCTCGCGGCGCTGGGTTTGCTGATTATCGCGATGGTTGCGGGCGGCCTGTCACAGCGCATGGACGCGGACATCGGCAGCATGGACCGCGGCCGGACGCTGGCCTATGTCGGTTTCAGCGCCGGCGCAGGATTGTTCTACGCAGTGGCGGTGCTGCTGACGCAAAGGCGAGCCCTGCCGCGACGGTCGGCGCTGCTCGTCGTGCTGGCCGGGGCGGCGGGTATGCGGATGCTCACGCTCGCCGCGCCGCCGCTGCTCTCCACCGACCTCTACCGCTACGTCTGGGATGGCCGGGTGCAGGCGGCCGGGATCAACCCCTACCTCCATCTGCCGGCCGACCCGGCGCTGACCGCATTGCGCGACACCGGGACCGGGCCGGAGGCGATCTATCCCAACATCAACCGCGCCGACACCGCGCCGACCATATACCCGCCCGCGGCCCAGGCGCTCTTTGCCGCGATCGGCCTGGCCTGGCCGACGATCTGGGGCGTGAAGGCGGTGATGCTGGCCTTCGACGCATCGGCGATCGGGGCGGCGCTGCTGCTGCTGCGCGCGGCCCGGTTGCCGCCCGAACGCGTGCTGATCTACGCCTGGAACCCACTGACGATATGGGAGTTCGCCGGCGGCGGCCACATCGACGCCGCTGCGCTGGCGCTGTCGGGGTTGGCGTTGCTGGCCGCGGTCCGGCGTCGTCCGGCCTGGGCAGGCGCGGCGTTGGCGCTGGCGGTGCTGTGCAAGCTGCTGCCCGCCGCGCTGTTCCCGGCGATCTGGCGGCGTTGGGACCTGCGGACGCCGTTGGCCTGCGCCGCGGTGATCATGGCCGGATACGCCTGGTTCGCCGGCGCTGGCTGGCGCGTGCTGGGGTATCTTCCGGGCTATGCGTCCGAGGAGGGCCTCAACACCGGCGGCGGATTCTTCCTGCTGCGGCTGTTCGGCGCCTTGGGTCCGCTGCCGCGCTGGGCCGGTCCGGCCTACCTTGCCGTCGGCCTGGCGGGGCTGCTGGCCCTTGCGGCGTGGGTGTCGCTCCGCGCGCCGCTGCCGGCCGATCCCGCCGCCCGGGCCATCGTGATCGGCCGCGACGCACTTTGGCTGGCCACTGCGGTCGTTGCCGTATTGTCACCGCATTACCCGTGGTATTTCACCGCGTTGACCTTACCCTCTGTCCTGGCGCC
This sequence comes from uncultured Acetobacteraceae bacterium, assembly GCA_964244305.1. Lineage (GTDB taxonomy): Bacteria > Pseudomonadota > Alphaproteobacteria > Acetobacterales > Acetobacteraceae > CAHJXG01. The sequence continues at coordinate 265 of CAXTJW010000204.1, read as the reverse complement.
GACACCGAGCACACTTTGGCTCACTCTGGCGGCGCCGGCGCTTTATCTCGACCATGGCTTGGGGGATTTGGCCGCGCCCTCGATCGTGTTCATACCGTTCGTCATCCTGCTGGCCCGCGACGCGCTGCGGCGTCGGGCCATATCTCGACCGGCGCTCGCCGCCAAAGGAAGCTAAGCATGTCCGCAACGACCGCATCGCCGGGTCCGGCCCTCGACCCGCACCGCTACTTCGAGGCTGTCGGCACGCGGGACAGCGTGGCCGAGG
>CAXTJW010000203.1:0-6815 GCA_964244305.1 uncultured Acetobacteraceae bacterium | reverse complement strand
GGCCCGGCGCCGAAGCGCTTGGTCACGTCCTGCACTCGCAGCAGCGGCTCGGTGACGGCCACGGCGGAGGGGGGTGTCATGGTGCGGGCGTCATCCACGGTCTGGCTTCGCCTCCTTCGTGAGCGCCGCCTGCATCTCGGCGCCGTAGCCGGGCAGCACCCGCACATCCACTACGACCGGAGCGCCGGCCAGCAGCGCCGCCACCGCTTGCGCCAGGGTGTCGTGCAGCCCGGCCAAGTCGTGGACCGGGCCGAACGCAATGCAGCCCTGGGCGCGCGCCATGCCGGCCAGGTCTATGTCGGGGCCGCCGATATGCTGGCCGATCCACTTGTTGGCCGGGTTGCGGCCCCGGGCATGGGCGACGCGCTCCTGGTGGACCTCGTCGTTATAGAAGCTCCGGTTGTTGGCGATCACCACCAGCAGCGGGATGCCATAGCGCGCGGCGGTCCAAAGGGCGGTGCAGCCCATCAGGAAGTCGCCGTCGCCCAATACCGCAACGGGCAACCGGCCGGTGCCGCGCAGCGCCAGCGCCGCGCCCACCAGCATTCCCGGGCCGGAGCCGATGCCGCCGCCGCCGTCATAGCCCAGCGCATCCAGCGGCCCCGCCACATCCCAGAACGCGCCGGACCAGGACAGCGGCGAGCGCACGACGCAAGTGGGATGCCCGGCGACTGCCGTCCGCAGCGCCGCCGCCAGATGCGGCACGGCGAGCGGGCCATCCGCCGGGGCCGCGGCCTTTGCCGCCGGAGCGTGCCACGGCGCGCCGGCACCCGGGCCCAACGACGCCAGCAGCCCGTCCACGGCGGCCTCCGGCGCACACAGCATGGAGTGGTCCACCGGCGGCAGGGCCTGGTGGTCCATGCTCCAGCCGTTGTGCGTCAACTGGTCGAGCGACGCCTGGATCACCGTGCCCGGCGTGGCCCCCGCCGCCGCAAGCGTTCCCGCCAAGTCTATCCAATCCAGGCTGAGCACCACGTCGGCGCCGCGGAGCGCCGCGGCTGCGGCGGGCACCGGAAACATGCCGGCGGGCGCCGCGTGCAAAGGGTGCGCGGTCGGGAAGGCTGCGGCGGCCTTCAAGTCGGTCAGCACGGCGGCACCCAGCCGCTCGGCCAGGCGCACCCGGGCATCCCATCCGGATTGCGATCGGGTCGTGCGTCCGCACAGGATCAGCGGCGCCCGGGCGGCCCGCAGTGCGGATGTGGCGGCGGCCAGCGTCGCCGGGTCGGGGGCGGGCGGGGCTGGGGCGCGGTAGCGGGCGACGTCCGGCGGGGGTGCCGCGGGCGCCTCAGCCTCCTGCATGCCGGCGTCGAGATTGACGTAGGTCGGGCCGAACGGGGCGGTGGTGGCGATCAGGTGAGCGCGCAGCAAGGATTCGACCGCGGCGGCGGCGCTGGCGGGCTGGTCGTCCCATTTTGTGTAGCCGCGCACCAGCGCGCCCTGGTCCCGTGCGGTGTGCAGCCAGTCGATCCAGGGCCGGCGCCGGGCGGCGTCCACTGGGCCGGTCGCGCCCAGCACCAGGACGGGGACCCGGTCGCACCAGGCGTTGAAGATGGCCATCGTGCCGTGCATCAAGCCGACGTTGCTGTGCAGCACCGCCGCCATCGGCCGATCCGTCACCTTCGCCCAGCCATGCGCCAAGGCGACGGCGTGCTCCTCATGCAGGCACAGCAGCATTCGCGGCTGCTCGTTGCCGAGGTGGTTGACCAGGCTATCGTGCAGGCCGCGGAAGCTCGCGCCCGGGTTCAGCGCGACCCAGGGAATGTCCAGCGCACGCAACACATCGGCCACGCGGTCGCTGCCGAAGGTCCGCGCTGGCGCACTGGACGGCTGCGGGCGCTCCACGGCATCAGGGTCGTTCGCGCGGTCACCGCCGGGCACATCCAGCATGGCCATCTCCTCCTGGTCTTGATCTTATTTGAATGAAGCGTAGCGGCATTGCCGCAAGGGCGCACGCCACTTTGTGGCTTGGCTGCCAGACTGCGATGCTCTGGCCAGCGGGCTGGCACGGATGGCCCGGCGCTGGCAGGCTGCGGCCATGACGGACGATTGGCGCCCCACCTTCGACGGCGACCGCCTGCGGCTTACGCTTGCCATCGGCGAGTACGACCATGTGCGCGACCTTTGCACCGGCCGGGTCCGGGCGGAGGGTATTGTCATCACCCCGCTGCACCTGCCGACGGAGGAGATTTTTCACCGCTTCCTGCGCTACCGCGAGTGGGACGTGTCGGAGGTTTCCCTCGCCAAGTATGCCGCGATGCGCTCCCAGGGTGACGCGAGCCTGGTGGCGATCCCGGTGTTCCCGTCGCGGATGTTTCGCCATTCGTCCATCTACGTGCGGCGGGACGGGGCGATGCAGGCGCCTGCGGACCTGGCGGGGCGCCGGATCGGGGTGCCGGAATGGGCTCAGACCGCAGCGGTCTACACCCGCGGGCTGCTGGCGGACCGCTATGGGTTAGACCTGCGCCACATCGCCTGGACCCAGGCGGGCGTGAACGAGGCTGGGCGGATGGAGAAAGTGCAGCTGGCACTGCCGGACGGCATCCGATTGCAGCCGCGGCCCGATACCTGCCTCGATGACTTGCTGCGCGCGGGCGAATTGGACGCCATACTGACCGCCCATCCACCTGCGAGCTTCGAGGCTGGCCACCCTGAGATCATCCGCCTGTTCGCCGACCCGGCAGCGGAGGAGCGCGCCTACTACCAGGCGACCGGCGTCTTCCCGATCATGCACGTCGTCGTCCTGCGCGCGGCCGTGCTGGAGCGGTTCCCATGGGTGGCGATGAACCTGTTCGAGGCGTTCAACGCCGCGAAGGGTCGCAGCCAGGCACGACTGGCCGAGTACACCGCGAGCCGCGTGCCGTTGCCCTGGGTGCAGTCGTCCGCCGCTGCGGCGCAGGCACTGTTTGGGCGGGACCCCTTCCCGTATGGCGTTGCGGCCAATCAGGTCACGCTGGATGCCTTCCTGGGCTGGGCGCAGGCACAGGGCGTCACGCACCGGCGCTTGTCGCCTGCTGAGCTGTTCGCCCCAGCCACGCTCAGCCAGGTGCGCGTGTAAGCTTCCAGACCAGCGCCCCTATTCAATGGCGATTGGGTAGTTGACAAACACGGCGGCTAAGGTAGGATTTCGGTCAAGGAGCCGAGCCGATGTCCCACCTGTCTGCCCCACACTTCCACGATGAAGCCGCCGCCTTCAAGTTCCTTGAGGAAGCGCTTTGGCCGCATGGCCCAGTATGCCCTCGCTGCGGCGGGCTGGACCGGATCACGCCGGTAAAAGGAGGCCGCGCCGGTCTCCGTCGCTGCGGCCCCTGCAAGCGTCAGTTCACGGTCACCGTTGGCACCGTGTTTGAGAGCAGCCACGTCAAGCTAAACCTATGGCTGCAAGCGGCCTATCTGCTGTGCAGCAGCAAGAAAGGCATCAGTAGTCATCAACTCATGCGCATCTTGGACGTACAATATAAAACTGCTTGGTTTATGACGCATCGGCTGCGCGAAGCAATGAAGTCCGGCAACCTTCCGCCTATGGGCGGCGAGGGCGTAACGGTTGAGATCGACGAGACATACATCGGCACGAAATACAAGAAGCCGGACGGTGCGCGCGGTTACGCTCACAAGAATGCGGTATTGACGCTCGTGCAGCGTGGTGGCAGCAGCAGATCATTCCACGTGGACGGCGTGAAGGCAGCCGACCTACTGCCGATCATCAAAGCGAACGTGCTGCCGGGAACGCACGTAATGACAGATGAGGCCGGTCAGTATGCGCACCTCAACAAGCACTTCACCGAACATGACTTCGTGCGCCATGGCGCCGGTGAGTATGGCCGTGGCCCGGTGCATACGAACACCGTCGAAGGTTTTTACAGCGTCTTCAAACGCGGCATGAAGGGCATCTACCAACACTGCTCGGAGAAGCACCTGCACCGCTACGTGACGGAGTTTGATTTCCGCTACAGCAACCGCGTCAAGCTGGGTGTGGATGACCAAGCGCGTACTCTGACGGCGTTGCGTGGGATCGTGGGCAAGCGACTGACGTATCGGCGGACTGACGCTGCGGCATCGTAAGCGGTAGATGCTATGCGCCTTGCTGAAATCATCCGCGCAAATAAGGGCGGGGTAAACTTCTCAAAATGGCAAATCGGCAAGGTGCCAAACGCTAGTTTTCCCTTGACGAAGAAGAGTGCGCTTCCGGCCGGGAGTGAGTGGTCATGGCTGCTCATAGAATCCGATGCTCTTAATCGTCATTTTCGAGTATTAATCAGGCTAAACGAAGTAAAAGAGTTTTTTTTGCCATTCTGGCGATGGATGATCCAAGAGGGTTAGTCGTAATCTGCCACCACGAACTGCACACATCGCATCGTGACTGGCATTGTCATCTTGTACATGACAATATCATGTCCATATACCCGGGGGTGCTGAGGGACAGAAACGCAATGCGTATATGGCCGAATGCTCACAACGGTCAGTGTTCGGTTGATTTCACAGTTGACCGGAACAGCGCAGTCACGCTCGCGGCCTCTCGTTTCCGCTTTCCGATCAAGGGCATGCAGGGGGTGCTGCTATGAACCTCCGGGACCGTATATGCGACGCCTTCTGCGCCGGCTTTGTGGTCCGGGAGGTCAAGATGGGCTTTGCGGTCCGGTCTCCCTTCCGGTGGTTGACGGGTGACTATTTGGCGTTTTACGGGCGGCGTAAGGGTGGCCAAATACGGTTTGAGGATGACGGGCTGACAGTGGCCGAGCTTCAAGGGGCTGGTGCTGACATCCTCACCGGCACGCGGTTTGAGGCTTTGCAATCCATGCTGAAGGATTGCAGCGTACGGTATGATGATGATGCGGTTTTGTTCCATACGGATTACGCCCCCGAAGAACAAGCGGGTGCGCTCGTTTTGTCGTTCTTGGAGTTCATGACCCGCCTTCAAGAGTTCCAACTCACGACACGCGCCAGAGTGGAGAATACGTTTAAGGATGATTTAATTGCGGCGCTGGTTGAACGGTTTGGGGCAGATCAGGTTGCTTTGGACGAAGCGCCAGTTCAGCGTCTGAGTTACTACAAGGTAGATATTGTGGTTCGCCATCCCAGCGGCAGGACAGCAGCCATCTTTCCTGGCACCAGTGAACCGAAAGCGCTGGATGCCGTGCTTTTCTCGAAAGAGTTGCAGTTGAAGGGAGTCACGAACGTCGTGCCATTCCTGATATTTGAAGATTTGGCCAAGCCGAACGTGTCATCCCCAACCCGCTCAAAAGCGACGAACAGTGATTTGCAACTGGCAGATTGGGCCGGCGACAAAACGGAAGTCATTGATAAGGTCGAAAAGTATGTCACCCAAGCAGCCTAGTGATACCCAGAACTCGCAAAAACAACGTTTCATCGAAGCCGCCCGCCAACTAGGAGCCGACGAGGACGAGGCCGGCTTCAAGGCAAAGCTGGCAGTGATTGCGCGACAGAAGGTGAAGGACGAGCCGCCGTCTCCAGCGACAAAAGACAAATGAGAGGGTGGATCATTGCAGTGTGCAGCATCGCCCTCGGCGCACTTTCTCTGCTGGTGGCAGGCGCGTTGCCGCTGATCGCGCTTGGCGGTGCCCTATCTAATATTGACAGCCCTGATCCAGTGCCACTTTGGGTAGTGTTCCTGATGCCGTTCGTGCCGCTTACAGCCCTTTGGGGCCTGCTGTGGTTGGGAGTCAGGCTCAGCCGCCCCAAGGGCCGTCCTACAAAGCCGATCGGACTATAGTCCTAATTCAGATCCGCGTTTGTCAACTACGCAATCGCCTATTCAATGGTGTCGATGCACGGACCTGAGGGGATTGCCGGGAGCCATGATCCCGATGGTTCAGCGGCAGTTGGAAACGGGTTTGGCGGTGCGGATAATGCGGCTGAGTACCTGGACGGCTAGGGCGGCCTTCTTGAGTGGGCAACTTGCGTGTCTCGTGTCCTCGGTCACGTTCCTAGGCGTTCGAGCGCGGCTGCGAGCAGCACGGCATCGCCATCGACTGGCGCCCGCATGTGGGCTGGACGGCCAGGCTCCACTGCGGCGCTGGCAGGAGGGCGTGGCCGCGACTGTCCGGGCGCGCGGAACCTGGAGACCATCACCGAAGCGCAGCCCCCCGGATCATCACCCAATCGATGGCGACTGAGGTTTGTAGAGCGTAGACGGGGTGACTGATTACGCTCGGCTGAATGTGACTGTGACCACTAATCGATGCGAGTCATCGAGCTATTCCGCCGCGTCATACCCTCATTGCCAAAAGCGTGAGTTCTGATTAAGGCGACGTGGGACAATGCGGCTGATTGGTCGCCGCAGTGCATGCCTGGAGCGGCTCACGACGTGCTGCTTGATGCAAGCGCGGCTGTTGTCATCGACTCCGGCGTGGTCCAGGCCGCCTCTGTCAGCCTGAATGACCTGACGGCCAGCCTCGCTCTGAACGGCGTCTTCCAGAACGCTATTATGCGGCTGCAGGGCGGACAGCGGCATTGTCAGGTTGGCAGACCTGGTCGGGCGATGGCATCGTTCCAGGCATGACGACATCGCCTAAACCCTACCGCGGCTTTCGCTTTCCGGCCGAGGTGATCGAGCACGCGGTCTGGCTGTATCACTGCTTCAGCCTTAGCCTGCGCGACGTCGAGACGATCCTGGCAGCGCGCGGTGTGGGGGTCAGCTACGAGAGCATCCGAGAGTGGAGCGTGCGCTTCGGACGGCTGTTCGCCAATACCCTTAAGCGATGCCGGCCAAGGCCGTGCGACAAATGGTTTATGGACGAGGTGTTGATACTGTCGGCGAATTCAGGCGGCAGGTAGCATTGGCTTGGAGGTGATCCATG
>CAXTJW010000202.1:0-6818 GCA_964244305.1 uncultured Acetobacteraceae bacterium | reverse complement strand
AAGGCGCGCAACGAGGGCCGCGACATCTGGAACGAGGGGCCGGAGATCCTGACCGCCGCCGCGCGCTGGTGCCAGCCGTTGCGGGCCGCGCTGGATACGTGGAAAGACGTGAGCTTCAACTACGCCTCGACGGACTCCGTCGACGTGCTTCCCACCCCCACCGCGTCCTGAACGGGAGAACGCAGATGAAAGTCACCCAAGGGCAGTTTTCCTTCCTGCCGGACCTGACCGACGACGAGATCAAGAAGCAGATCGAGTATGCGCTGAACAATGGCTGGGCGATCGCGGTGGAGCACACCGACGACCCGCATCCGCGCAACTATTACTGGTCGATGTGGGGCACGCCGATGTTCGACCTGCACGACCCGGCCGGCGTTATGCTGGAGGTGAACGCCTGCCGGAAGGAGCGCCCGAACGACTACATCAAGGTGCTGGCGTTCGACAACAAGAAGGGGTTCGAGTCGATCCGCATGTTCTTCATGGTGCAGCGGCCAGAGCATGAGCCGGGCTTCGAGCTGGTGCGCGCCGAGGGGCCGGGCCGCACGATGCACTACACCCTGCGCAGCTATGCGACGAGCCGGCCGTCCGGCGAGCGATACCTTCCGGCGGCCACGCCGTGAGCGGCTACCAGATCGCGCCCAGCATACTTTCGGCCGACTTCGCCCGGTTGGGCGAAGAGGTCGCGCGGTTGCAGGCGGCCGGGGCCGACCTGGTGCACTTCGACGTGATGGACAACCACTACGTCCCGAACCTCACGATGGGGCCGATGATCTGCGAGGCGCTGCGGCCGCATGCCACGATACCGATCGACGTGCATCTGATGGTGACGCCGGTCGACGAGCTCGCGGTGATGTTCGCCAAGGCAGGGGCGAGCATCATCACCTTCCACCCCGAGGCCTCGCAGCACGTGGACCGCAGCCTGGCTTTGATCCGCGAGCATGGCTGCCGGGCTGGCCTGGCGCTCAATCCGGCCAGTCCGCTCGAATACTTGGATCACGTGATGGACCGGGTGGACCTGATTCTCATCATGTCGGTCAACCCCGGCTTTGGCGGGCAGAGTTTCATTCCGCATGCGCTCGATAAGATCGCGGCGGTGCGCGGGCGGATCGATGCCCACGTGAGCGCCGGCGGGCAGCCGATCCGGCTGGAGGTGGACGGGGGTGTGAAAGTGTCGAATATCCAAGCGGTGGCGGAAGCCGGGGCGGACACGTTCGTGGCGGGCTCGGCCATTTTCGGCGCGCGCGACGCCGATGGCGGCTATCACGGCGTGATGGGCGCGCTCCGGCGCGAGCTTGCGGACGCCGGCATGCGGGAGCGCGCGGCATGAGCGCCGTGCTGCAGCCGGACGACCGGCCAGACAACCAGCACGTCGACCTCGCCGCGCTCTATCAGGAGAGCAATATCGGCGAGACAATCAGCCAGCTCGACAACGACCTCGTGGGCCTCATGCCGGTGAAGACCCGCATCCGCGAGATCGCGGCATTGCTGCTGGTCGAGAGCGCCCGGCGCGGCCTGGGCATCCTCACCGAGCCACCGTCGCTGCACATGAGCTTCACCGGCAACCCCGGCACCGGCAAGACCACCGTGGCCCGGCGCATGGCGGACGTGCTGCACCGGCTGAAGTATATCCGCCGCAACCACGTGGTGACGGTGTCGCGCGACGACCTAGTTGGTCAGTATATCGGCCATACCGCACCGAAGACGAAGGAGATATTGAAGAAGGCGATGGGCGGCGTGCTGTTCATCGACGAGGCGTATTACCTGTATCGTCCGGAGAACGAGCGTGACTATGGGCAGGAGGCGATCGAGATCCTGCTGCAGATGATGGAGGACAATCGCGACGATTTGGTTGTCATCCTCGCGGGCTATAAGGACCGCATGGACACGTTCTTCCGCAGCAACCCCGGCATGGCGTCGCGCATCGCCCACCACATCGACTTCCCCGACTACTCGGCCGACGAACTGTTACGCATCGCCGAGCTGATGGCTACCTCCATGCACTACCGGTTCGACGAGGCCGGCAAGGCGGCGCTGCAGGAATACATCACGCTCCGCATGCAGCAGCCGCGGTTCTCCAACGCGCGCTCGATACGCAACGGCATCGACCGGGCGCGGCTGCGGATGGCGAACCGGCTGTTTGCCGGGCGCGATCAGCCGCTGGACCGGGTGGCGCTGGAGACGATTACCGCCGAGGACATCCGGGTCAGCCGAGTGTTTACACAATAGAACAGCGAAAAGCTGCAAACGGGGAGTAAACCGTGCCCTATCGCCGGACGACGTTATCAAAGTTCATCATTGAGGACGAGCGGCGGACCGCGACGCCAGAGCCGGAGCTGACTTCGCTGCTGAACGACGTGCAGACCGCCTGCAAGCTGATTGCGGTCGCGGCCTCCCGCGGGGCGATCGCGCCGCCCGGCGGGTCCGTGCAAACGGAAGTCAACGTGCAGGGCGAGCAGCAACAGCCTCTCGACGTCATCGCCAACGACATCATGGTCGGGACCTGCGAGTGGGGCGGGAAGCTCGCCGGCATGGTGTCGGAGGAGATGGAGCAGCCGTACGAAATCCCGGCGCATTATCCGCGCGGGCGCTATTTGCTGGTGTTCGATCCGTTGGACGGCTCCTCCAACATCGACGTCAACATGCCCGTCGGGACGATCTTCTCTATTTTGCGCTGTCCCGACGGCGTGTCGGATCCAAAACTGGAGCACTTCCTGCAGCCGGGTACGGCGCAGGTCGCCGCCGGATACGCCATCTACGGGCCCACCGCGATGCTGGTGTTGACGCTCGGCGCCGGCGTGCACGGATTTACCCTCGACCGCGAGATCGGCGCGTTCACCCTGACGCACCCCAACATGGCCATCCCGCACGAGACCCGCGAATTTGCGATCAACATCTCCAACGAGCGGTTCTGGGAGCCGCCGGTGCGCCGCTATGTCGACGAGTGCGTCGAGGGGGCCGCCGGGCCGCGCGGGGTGGATTTCAACATGCGCTGGATCGCCTCGATGGTGGCGGAGGTGCATCGCATCCTGGTGCGCGGCGGGCTGTTCATGTATCCGCGCGATGGCAAGGACATCACCAAGCCCGGCCGCCTCCGCCTGATGTACGAGGCGAACCCGATGGCGATGATCATGGAGCAAGCCGGCGGCGCCGCGTCGACCGGGCGCGGGCGCATCATGGATATCGAGCCGTCCGACATCCACGAACGCGTGCCGGTGATCCTGGGGTCGCGCAGCGAGGTCGAGCGGCTGGTGCGCTACCATGCCCAGCACGACGCGGGGGAGGACACGCCGTTCAAGACGCCGCTGTTCAACGCACGCAGCCTGTTCCGCACCGCCTGATTGGAGCGCAGCCATGTCGCAGAAGCATCCAGTCATCGCCATCACCGGGTCGTCGGGTGCCGGGACCACGACCGTCACCACCACATTCGAGCAGATTTTCCGCCGCGAGGGCGTGCAGGCGGCGATCGTCGAGGGCGATTCGTTTCATCGCTACGATCGCCTGGCGATGCGGGAGCTGATGGCGCAAGCCTCCGCCGAGGGCCGCAACCTCAGCCATTTCGGCCCGGAGGCCAACCTGTTTCCGGAGCTGGAGGAGCTGTTCCGCAGCTACTCCAAGACCGGCGGCGGCAAGACGCGCAAGTATCTGCACAACGCCGAGGAGGCCGCGCCGTATCGGCAGGATCCCGGCACCTTCACCGCGTGGGAGGATTTGCCGGCCGGCACCGACCTCATGTTCTACGAGGGGCTGCATGGCGGCGTCGTCACCCCCGAGGTCAACATCGCCCGGCATGTGGACCTGCTGGTCGGCGTGGTGCCGATCATCAACGTCGAGTGGATCCAGAAGCTGCACCGCGACAAGAAGGCGCGCGGCTACTCGCACGAGGCGGTGGTGGACACGATCCTGCGCCGGATGCCGGACTACGTGAACTACATCTGCCCGCAGTTCTCCGAAAGCCACGTGAACTTCCAGCGGGTGCCGACGGTCGACACGTCCAATCCGTTCATCGCCCGCGACGTGCCGAACGCCGACGAAAGCATGCTGGTAATCCGGTTCCGCAACCCGAAGGGCATCGACATGCCATATTTGCTGTCGATGCTGCACGACAGCTTCATGTCGCGCGCGAACACGATCGTCTGCCCCGGCGGTAAGATGCCATTGGCGATGCAGTTGATCTTCACGCCGATGATCCTGCAGTTGATGGACCGCAAGAAGCGTTTGTAAGAACTAAGTAATCGGGAGAGTAGGCGTGGCACTTGTATCGATGCGGCAGCTGCTGGATCACGCGGCCGAGCATGAATACGGCATTCCGGCGTTCAACGTGAACAACATGGAGCAGGTCCAGGCCATCATGCAGGCGGCGCATGAATGCGACAGTCCGGTGATCCTGCAAGGCTCGGCGGGTGCGCGTAAGTATGCGGGGGAGCCGTTCCTGCGGCATCTGATCGAGGCGGCGGTCGAGACCTGGCCGCATATCCCCGTCGTGATGCATCAGGACCATGGCGGCAGCCCGGCCGTTTGCCAGCGGTCCATCCGGTCCGGCTTTACCAGCGTGATGATGGACGGCTCGCTGCACGAGGACATGAAGACCCCGGCCGACTATTCCTACAACGTGATGACCACGCAGCGTGTGGTCGAGATGGCGCACGCGGTGGGCGTTTCGGTCGAGGGCGAGTTGGGCGTGCTCGGTTCGTTGGAGACGGGGGAGGCGGGCGAGGAGGACGGTTCCGGCGCGGCGGGGAAGATGTCGCACGACCAGTTGCTGACCGACCCCGAGCAGGCGGCGGAGTTCGTGCGGGAAACGGCGGTGGATGCGCTGGCGATCGCGATCGGCACGAGCCACGGCGCGTATAAGTTCTCACGCAAGCCGACGGGGGACATCCTGGCGATCGGGCGGATCAAGGAGATCCATGCGCGCATTCCCGGCACGCATCTGGTGATGCATGGGTCGTCGTCGGTGCCGCAAGAGTGGCTGGACATCATCCGCGAGCATGGTGGCGCGATCAAGGAGACCTACGGCGTACCGGTGTCGGAGATCCAGGAGGGCATCCGGCATGGCGTCCGCAAGATCAACATTGACACGGATATCCGGCTGGCGATGACCGGCGCGATGCGGCGGCTGATGGCGCAGAAGCCGGAAGAGTTCGACCCGCGCAAGTTCTTTGCCGCGGCGGTGACGGCGACGCGGGAGCTTTGCAAGGAGCGGTTTATTGCGTTTGGCTGCGCCGGCCACGCCGGGCGGATCAAGCCGGTGCCGCTCGACCGGATGAGCGAACTTTATGCGAAGGGGAGCCTGCAGCCGGTCGTGCATTGAAGTCTACGCAAAGCCTGAAGTTTGGTGAATGCCGGCGTTGATATGCGTAAGGCAGCGGGTGTGGGGCAGTTTGCGGTCGACTTGACTGATGCACGGCACAGCATCGTTGCATCGTGACGGATACCGTCATTGCGGAGAGCCGCTTGCGAGGCGCCAACCCAGGGCCGCACGCACCAGTACCGGGTTATGAGGTCCTGGATTGCCGCGCCGAAGCCGGCTCGTAATGACGGGTCCTTAAGATACGGGCAAACTGACCCACGACCAGGACAGCGAAGTGTTTGCTGCTCTCGTGACGGAGTGATTGTTACCGAATACGATGCCGACGGATGAAGCCAAGGCTCAAGAGGCCGGCGCCTAGGAGTGCTATCGACCCGGGTTCAGGAACCTGCAGCGGAGATAGTGTGTAACTCAGCGTTTCTCCGGTTCCATTGAGGTAACGCCATGAATTATCCGATCCACTCGTGAAATACTCGTTCGTAGCACCGACAACGACGCTGACGGTTCCAGACTGTAGATAATTAGAATTGACATAATCCGTAATGTCGAATGGGATCGTCGTATTATTGATTGTCGGGTTGAATGTCGCTAGCGACGTGCCCGGTCCTGGTTGATCACCCCAAGTTATACTACCGGGAGTCCAGTCATTCGTTGTAGCATAAATAGAGACGGGGAACGACGCATTATTGTAACTGCTTCCGTATGCAATCAGTAATTGTGCAAAAGTTACGTATGTGTTGGCTACGATGGGTATCACAAACTGCAAATAGTCGCGTGCGACCTCGCCATCGCCAGCACTGCCGGCGTATCCGTCTTGGTTAAAGACACTGGTGGAACCGTTGTAGATAAAAACTGACGTGTCTGCCGTCGCGGCGATCACTGATGCCTGGGCAGTGTTTACGAATGCGAAGCCGACCATTGCGCCGCAAACGAGGATGATGACGTTACGCATTCAGGTTCCTAAAACATCGACATGCTGCAGCATCGGGACAATGCGTATTTGGTGATCAACAATCTTAGTTTCTCAACCATGAGTTATGTATGCACATGCAATCGCCCAAAGTAAATCGTTTAATATCGTTTTCGAAACTTTTGAGACCCTGATCAGTGTCAAGTTTGCCGACACTTCAGGACGTGCAATGCCCTTAAGCGAGGCCGCGCCTCGACCGTACTCAGCCCCGCAGCCGGTGCATCGTATCCTTCAAGGCCGGATAAAGATCGGTATAGACGCCGAACAACCGGTCGTAGGCCGCGCTCACCGCCGGGTTCGGCTGCGTCCGCGGGGTCAACGTGACCCAGCCGCGGTCCGCCTGCTCCGGCGTGACCAGTCCGACGCCGACCCCAGCGAGCAATGCCGCGCCCAGCGCCGCCTCGACGTTTTGCTCGATGGTCTGGACTGGATAGCCGGTGATATCGGCGGCGATCTGCATCCAAAGGTCCGAATGCGCCGCGCCGCCCACCACGATCAATGTTTCATCGAGCGCCTGCAGGTTGCGGCGGCCGGCCTCGA
>CAXTJW010000201.1:0-6857 GCA_964244305.1 uncultured Acetobacteraceae bacterium | reverse complement strand
ACCAGCGACGTGTTCTTGACCATCGAGATGACCTCGTTGCCGACCGGCGGGATGATCACCCGCATGGCCTGCGGGAACACGATGCGGCGGAAGATCGTGAGCGGCCGCATGCCGAGCGCCAGCGCCGCCCGCGTCTGGCCATGCGGGACCGAGGCGATGCCGCCGCGGATCACCTCCGCCGTATAGGCCGCCTGCGCCAGCCCCAACCCGGCAAGTGCGGCGAACATCGGGGTGATCAGCGCGTTGGTGCTGGCGCTGAACAGCGTCGGCCCGAACGGGATGTGGAGCGAGATCGTCGGATACAGCGCGCCGAAATTATACCAGAAGATGAGCTGCACCAGCGCCGGGACGCTGCGGAAAAACCAGATATAGCCCCAGGCCAAGGTGGACAGCAGCCGGTTCGGCGACAGCCGCATCATCGCCAGCATGGTGCCGAGCAGCAGCCCGATCGACATCGCGATGGCCGTCAGCTCCAGCGTGCGCGCCAGCCCGAGCAGGATCTGCTTGTCCAGCATGTATTCGGCCACCACCGGCCATTGGAAGGCCGGGTTGGTGGCGACGCTGGCGAGGGCCGCGGCGGCAACCAGCGCTGCGATGGCGCTGGCGAGCCACGTCCAGGGATGGCGCAGCGGAACGACGCGCTGCGGGATGGCGTCCCCGGGCGCTGCCCCATCCAGGTTGGACAGCAGGGTCCCGCCTGGCGTCAAAGCGGCGTGCCGGTCGGGTTCAGCGGCGCCTGCTTGATGGCGTTGCCCTCCAGCCCCCATTTCTGCACGATCCTGGCATAGGTGCCGTCGTCAATGACGTGCTGGATGGCCGCCTGCAGCGGCGCGGCTATGTCGGAGCCCTTCGGCAACGCGACGCCGAGGTAGCTGGTATCGGTATAGCTGCCGACGACCTTGGCCTTGCCCTTCGATTGCGCGACGAAATAGCCGACGGCGGTGGAACCGAGCCAGAACAGGTCGGCCCGGCGGCTCATCAGCGCCTCCGCCGCGCCGTTGCCGTCGTTGAACGCCAGCGCGTTGATCGGCTTCTTGCCGGCCGCCTCGCATTTCGGGTTCTGCTCGGCGGCGAACACCATCTCACGCGAGCCGCGGGTGGTGCCGACCGTCAGGCCGCACAGGTCCTCCAAGCCGCCCACCTTGATGTCGGACGCGGCCAGCGCTGCGAACAGCTCGTTGCCCGTCAGCGTGCCGATCATGTCCACGACCTTCTCCCGCGCGTCGCTGATGCCCATCTGGCCGGTCGCGCCGTCGAAGCGCTTCGCCTGCAGGCCGGGGATCAGCGTGTCGAACGTCGTCGGGCGCAGGTCGAGCTGCAGGCCGAGCGCCTGGGTCGCGGCGCGCATGATGTCGATTTCCCAGCCGGCGATCTCGCCCTGCGCATCACGGAAATCGTCCGGCGGCGAGCCGAGCGCGACGGCCAGGGTGAACGTCTTGGACGCGGCCACCTGCGGCGGCAGCAGCTTGACCAGCTCGGGCTGCGCTGCCTGCGTGGGAATCGGCTCGGCCTGGGCGGCGCCGGGCGCCGGGCGGCACAGCGCGGCAATCACGAGCCCGGCGGCAAGGGCGATGCGGCACGTGGCGCGCCGGCGGGAAGGCTGGGTCATCTCGGTCCCCTATGTCGGACGATTAGGCTCTGCGGCGGTGGCTGCCATGCGCCGGGCGCGCCAAACCCAGGCTGCCGCGGAGAGTGCCGTCGCCGCCGTATTCCGTCTGGAACAGCCCGCGCCGCTGCAGTTCCGGCACCAGCCATTCGAAGGCCTCGATGGCCGGCGCAGGCATGAAAGCCGGCATGATGTTGAACCCGTCGCAGCCACGCGCGGTGAACCAGTCCTCCATCACGTCCGCCACGTCCGCCGCGGTCCCCACGACGACATTGTGGCCGGATGCGCCGGCCATGACTTGATACAGCTTGCGGATCGTCATGCCCGGTTGCCGCCCGAGCATCGCCAGCTTCTCGTGCCCGCTTTTCACGGCATTGTTCCCCTGCAGCGCCGGCGGCAGCGGGCCATCGAGATCGTGACCCGACAGGTCGCCAAAGGTGTCCGTGAGCATGGGCAAGCCGACACGCGGATGCACCAGCCCCTGCATCTGCTCGAAGCGATCCTGCGCCTCCTGCCGGGTCCGGCCCATGACCGGCAGGATGCCCGGCATCACCAGCATCGAGTCCGGATCGCGGCCCGCCGCCGCGCCATGCGCCTTCACGCTGGCGTAGAATGCCACGGCATCGCTGCGGGTCTTCTGCGCGGTGTAGATCAGGTCGGCGATCCGCGCGCCCAGGTCCTGGCCCGGCCCCGACGACCCGGCCTGTGCAATGACCGGGTAGCCCTGCACCGGCCGCGCCACGTTCAGCGGCCCCTTGACCGCGAAGACCTCGCCTTTGTGATCCAGGGTATGCAGGCGCGCCGGGTCGAAATACCGTCCGCTCGGCTGGTCGCGGATGAAGGCGTCGTCCTCCCAGCTGTCCCATAGGCCGAAGACGACATCGACGAACTCCTCGGCCCGCCGGTAGCGCAGGCCGTGCTCCATATGCGCGTCGCGGCCGAAATTATACGCCTCCTGCTCGCTCCAGGAGGTCACGACGTTCCAGCCGACCCGGCCCTCGCTGATGTGGTCCAGCGAGGCGAACTTGCGGGCGACGTGATACGGCTCGTTGTAGGTCGTGGACACGCTGGCAAGGAAGCCGATCCGCTCCGTCACCGCCGCCAGCGCCCCAATCAGCGTCAGCGGCTCGTAGACGTCGATGCGGGCGTTGTAGCTCAATTCGTCGTCGTCGCGCGCCGAGTGCCGCACCGCGATCCCGTCGGCCCAGAACATGAAGTGGAAGCACGCCCGCTCCGCCGCCTGCGCCATGCGCTTCCACAGCCGGATGTCGAGCGCCGCGTCCACCTGCGCGCCCGGCATCCGCCACCCAGCGGCGTGCGCGCCATTGGCGACGATGTTCAACCCGAGTTTCATTTGCCGCGGGGACGCCAAATGCGGCCGCTCCTATGCTGCGCTGCGTCATTAAGGATCAGGACCGAAGCAACGTCAAACCGCGTTTTATCGCCGATCCCCGTCAGCGCGAGGTCCGCTGCCAGCGGTCGACATAGGCGGGCAGGCCGAGGTTCTCCCGCAGCGTTGCGCCCTCGTACTCCATGCGAAACCGTCCCCGGCGCTGCAGCTCCGGCACCACGGACGCCACGAAGTCATCGATCCCCTGCGGCAGGTGCGTGGGCGTGATGTTGAAGCCGTCGGCCGCGCCCTGGTCGATCCACTCCTCCATCACGTCGGCGATCTGGCTCGCGGTGCCGACCAGGCGGAAACCCTCGCCAACCGCGTATTCGCTGTACATCTGCCGGATCGACAGGCCCTCCCGCTTGGCCCGCTCCCACCAGCCATAGGCGATGCTGCGCACCTTGGCGCCGACGGGCTCCGGCACCGGACCATCGAGGTCGTGGCCGGACAGGTTGCCCATCAGGCCATAGATGCGCGCCAGCCCGGCCAGCGGGTCGATCAGCTCCTGCAGCTGCGCCAGCTTGCCTTGCGCCTCCGCCTCGGTGCGGCCGACGATCGGCACCAGCGCCGGCATGATCTTCAGGTGGTCGGGATCGCGGCCGTAACGCGCCATGCGCCCCTTCACCGACGCATAGTACGCCTTCGCCGGCTCGAACCCGTTGGTCGAGGCATACACCACGTCCGCATCCGCCGCCGCGATCTCCTGCCCCATGGCGTTCGCGCCGGCCTGGACCAGGATCGGCCGCCCCTGCGGCGTGGGCTTCACGCTCAACGGGCCGCGGACGGAGAAGTGCTTGCCCTTGTGGTGCAGCGTGTGAAGCTTGGCCGGGTCGTAGAACTGACCCGACGCCTTGTCGTGGACGAATGCGTCTGCCTCCCAGCTATCCCACAGCCCCGTCACGACGTCGACGAACTCCCGCGCCCGTTCGTAGCGCGTGTCGTAGTCGAGATGCGTGTCCCGGCTGAAGTTCCATGCCTCCTGCTCGGACCAGGAGGTGACAATGTTCCAGCCCGCCCGGCCGCCGCTGATGTGGTCCAGCGAGGCGAACTTCCGGGCAATGTGGTAGGGCTCGTTGTAGGTTGTGGACGCCGTGCACACGAGGCCGATATGCGTCGTCATCGGCGCCAGCGCCGACAGCAGCGTCAGCGGCTCCAGCTCGACATTCCGGTTCGAATGGCTGAGCGAGCCCGGCGGTTCGTCGTTGGCCCGCACGCCGATGCCGTCGGCGAAGAACACCATGTCGAACTTGCCCCGCTCGGCCTGCTGGGCGCAGCGCAGGAAATGGCGATAGTCCGAGGACCCGCCGGACGGCACGTCGGGATGACGCCAGGCGGCGTCATGGTAGCCGAGGTAGCGCATGGACAAGCCAAGCCTCATCTGCCGCTTCGCCATCGCTTATCCGCTCCTTCAAAGTCTGTTTTGCGCCAGGTCAGGGCGGCGGCGTCCCACTCGGCGAAACAGGCTCGCCTGCCCGGATGCAGGCGACCCGATGCCCTGTCCGCTCCTGCGGCTCGAGCGCCGGCACTGCGTCCGCGCACCGCTCCACTGCGATCGGGCAGCGCGTGCGGAACACGCAGCCGCTGGGCGGCGCAGCCGGGCTGGGCGGCTCGCCGCGCAACAGGGTGCGCGCACGCCGATGCGCCGGGTCGAGGCTCGGCGCCGCGGACAGCAGCGCCTGCGTATAGGGGTGCATCGGGCGCCGGAACACGGCGTCGACCGGCCCCTCCTCCATCACCCGGCCCAGATACAGCACCACCACGCGGGTACAAAGGCTTCGCACCACCGGCAGGTCGTGGCTGATGAACAGCAGTGCGAGCCCGAGCCGCGCGCGCAGGTCCGCCAGCAGCGCCAGCACCTGCGCCTGCACCGACATGTCCAGCGCCGAGACCGGCTCGTCCGCGACCAGCAGGTCCGGCTGGGTCGCCAGTGCCCGCGCGATCGCGATGCGCTGACGCTGGCCGCCGCTGAACTCGTGCGGGAAGCGGCTGGCGTGCGCGGCTGGCAGACCGACCTGCTCCAGCAGCGCAGCCACCTGGGCATCCCGCCCGCCTTGTTTCGCCAGCCCGTGGATGACCAGCCCGTCCGCGACCTGCGGCCCGACGCGGCGACGGGGATCGAGGCTGGAATAGGGGTCCTGGAACACCAGCTGCATGCGCCGCCGCAGTTGGCGCACCGCTGCAGGGTCGGCCTGGGCGAGGTCTTGCCCGTCCACCACCACCCGGCCGTTGCTTGGCGGCAGCAAGCCCAGCATCACCCGGCCCAGCGTGCTCTTGCCCGACCCGCTCTCGCCCACCAAGCCCACCGCCTCGCCGGATGCCACCGTCAGCGAGACATCCGTCACCGCCTGGATCGCGCCGCGGCGCAACAGGCCGCGCAGGGGGAAATGCTTGCTGACCGCCTGCGCCTGGATCACGCGGCATACTCCGGCGCCGACGCCAGCTCCTGCCAGCGCACGCACCGGGTCGCCCGCGCCCCGACCTGCTGCAACGGCGGCGGCGCGTCGCATCGCGGCCGGTGGTGCGGGCAGCGCGGCGCGAAGCTGCATCCCGGCGGCAAGGCATGCGGCAGCGGCACCACCCCGGGGATGCCGGCGGGCAGCGAGCCGTCCTCGTGCGGCGCGCTCGCCAGCAGCGCCTTGGTGTAGGGATGCAGCGGCCGCGCGAACACCTCGCGCACCGACCCCTCCTCGACGACCTGGCCGGCATACATCACCGCCACCCGGCCGGCGATCTCGCTCACGACCGGCAGGCTATGGGTGATGAACACCATCGCCATGCCCCGCTCTGCCTGCAAGCCGGCCAGCAGGTCCAGCACTTGCGCCTGGATCGTCACGTCCAGCGCCGTCGTCGGCTCGTCCGCGATCAGCAGCCCCGGGTCGTTCGCGATCGCGATCGCAATGACGGCGCGCTGCCGCATTCCGCCCGACAGCTCGTGCGGGAACGCCCGCATGCGCTTCGCCGCGTCTGGGATGCCGGCGTGGGCGAGCAATTGCGCGGCGCGCGCCCATGCGGCCCGGGCGGACCCGGCGGATTGCGCGCGCACGGCCTCGGCGACCTGCCGGCCGATGCGATGCACCGGGTTCAGGCTGCTCAGCGGGTCCTGGAACACGATCGCCGCCGCACGCCCGCGCAGCCGGCGCAGCGCCCGCTCGTCCAACCGCAACGTGTCCTGCCCGGCCACCCACGCCTCGCCCGCCACGACCCGCGCCGCCGGCGGCAGCAGGCCCAGGATCGCCGTCCCAGTCAGCGACTTGCCCGACCCGCTCTCCCCCACGATCGCCAGCGTCTCGCCCGCCTCCACATGCAGCGAAACGTCGCGCACCGGACGGATCGTCCCGGCCGAAGTCGCGATCTCGACCGTGAGCCCCCGCACGTCCAGCGCACCCCGGCCCGGCGCCGACGGGAGCAGTCCTGGCAGCAAGCGCCCCATCACTCGCCATGGACGTGCGGCGCTGCGCGGATCGAGCGTCTGTTGCAAAGCGTCGCACAGGGCATTGACGGCGAGGATCGTCAGCGTGAGCGCCAGGCAGGGCCACAGCAGCAGCAGCGGCGCCTGGTCCATGGTGGCGCGCGCGCCCCGGATCATCAGCCCCCAGCTCGGCGCCGGGGGCACGACGCCGAGGCCCAGGAACGACAGCCCGCTCTCCAGCACGATCGCCGCCGCGCAGGTCAGGCTGACCTGCACCAGCACGGGTCCCAGCACGTTCGGCAGGATGGTGCGCAGCATGATCCGGCCTTGGGAGGCGCCCAGCGCGCGCACCGCCTCGACGAAATCCTGCGCCCGCGCCGCCAGCACGCCGGCGTAGGCGATGCGCGCGAAGCCCGGCACATACAGCACCGACAGCACCAGGATCAGCG
>CAXTJW010000200.1:5273-6949 GCA_964244305.1 uncultured Acetobacteraceae bacterium | reverse complement strand
GTCATGGGCCTGGTCATGGGCGCCACCCGGTTCGCGCTGGCGCTGTCCGAGCGCGCGGCGCTGCACTGGCCGACCAAGGCCATCGCCGCAGGGACGGCACTCGCGGCGGGCGGGGCCTATCTTCTGCTGACCGGGGCGCATCTGCCGATCATGCGCAGCTTCGCCATGGCGTCGCTGGTGACGTTGGGGCTGCTGCTCGGACGCCGCGCGCTCTCGATGCGCGGCTTGGCGCTGGCGGCGGCCGTGCTGATGCTGCTGGCACCCAACGAGGTCGTCGGCGTGAGCTTCGCCATGAGCTTCTCCGCCGTCCTCGCGCTGATCGCCGGATACGAGGCGCTGCGCCCGCTGCTGGCCCGGTTGCAAGGCCGGGGCTGGCGACGGCGGCTACTATCGCACGTCGTCGCCCTCGCGCTGACCAGCATGCTGGCGGGCAGCGCGTCCGCCCCGTTCGGCGCGTATCATTTCGGGCATTTTCAACTCTATTTCATCGTGGCCAACGTCGCCGCGGTGCCGATCACGGCGTTTTGGGTGATGCCGCTCGGCCTTATTGCGCTGGTGCTGATGCCGATCGGCCTCGAGTCGTTGGCGCTGACGCCGATGGGATGGGGGATCGAGGCCATCCTCTGGATTGGCCGCACGGTTTCCGCGTGGCCGGCCGCAACCATGGCCGTGCCGCACATGCCGGCCTGGGGGTTGTGCGTCTTCAGCGTCGGGCTCGCGTGGCTTGGGCTGTGGCGCTCACGCATGCGGCTGGCCGGGGTGCCGGTCATGCTGCTCGGCCTACTGTCGCCGGCCATGGCGCCCGCGCCGGATATCCTGGTGTCGCCGGACGCGCGGCTGATCGCGGTGTGGGACGGGCACTACTACCTTCAGTCCCGCACGGGCGCGCCCAGGTTCGTTCGCGACGCCTGGGAAAGCCATCTTGCATCCGGACCGCTGCTGCCGATGCGGACCGGCGAGCCTCCGTCATGCAGCCTCGACGCCTGCCGCATCCTGTATGGTGAGGATCAAATCCTGATCCTGCGCAGCAACGCCCAGCCGGATTGCGCCGGGGTCACGCTGCTGATTTCTGCCGAGCCTGCCCGGGGGGACTGTCCAGCGACGATACCCTTCATCGACCGATTCAGCGTTTGGCGCGACGGCGCCCAGGCGGTTTGGCTGACGCGGTCCGGCCCGTTCGTGCTGTCCGACCGGGCCGAGCGCGGCACCCGGCCCTGGGTTCCCGGGCCGCCCGTGCCAAGAAGTGCGGCGCCCAACCTGCCGATGGCGACGCCGGACGAGCTGCCGCCAGCCTCGGCGGAGTAATCAGTATCGCCGCAGCAATGCCACCAAGCAGCCCTGCACCTTGACCCGGTCGGCCGGAAAAATGCGTATCTCATGCCGCTTATTGGCAGGCTCCAGCGCGACCGAGTTGCCACGACGGCGCAGCCGCTTCAGCGTCACTTCGGCGTCGTCGATCAACGCCACGATGATCTGGCCGTTATCGGCAGTGTCGCCCTTGCGGATCACGACGGTGTCGCCGTCCAGAATACCAGCCTCAATCATCGAGTCGCCCGCAACCTCGAGCGCGTAGTGCTCGCCGTTGCCCAGCAGCGCCAGCGGGACCTCGATCTGCGCGCCCTGGTCCCTCAACGCCTCGATCGGCAGCCCGGCGGCGATGCGGCCATAGAGCGGCA
>CAXTJW010000200.1:0-5173 GCA_964244305.1 uncultured Acetobacteraceae bacterium | reverse complement strand
TGGTCCCTCAACGCCTCGATCGGCAGCCCGGCGGCGATGCGGCCATAGAGCGGCAAATGCACGGCAGCCGCCTCATTCGCGGCGCGTACGCCGGGGAAGCGCCCGGAGAAATCGCCGCGGATCACATTCGGGGCAAACGGCGCAGGCGCTGAGGACGCCACGACCTCGAGGCCGTTCTCATTGGGCAGCCGCATGATCTCCAGCGCCCGGGCACGGTGATGCCGCCGGCGCAGGAAGCCGCGCTCCTCGAGCGCAGAAATCAGCCGGTGGATCCCCGACTTTGACCGCAGCTGCAGCGCCTCCTTCATCTCCTCGAAGCTGGGGGAAAATCCGGTCGACTTGAGATGGCCGTCAATATAGGTCAGCAACTCGTGCTGTTTACGCGTCAACATGGCAATTCTCTTTCGGGCCCGATGGGAGGACCACCAATTCAGTAAAACACATCTAGAACAAAGCGGCAACTGCACGCGTTTTAAATTGGTTCACATTGCCGCGTCAACAACGCGTCCAGCTAAAGCCCCAACGCATCGAGGCGAACCACCGCGACCGTCGCGCCGGCCTGCAGCGCCGGCGCGTGCGGCGGCCGCAGGATGATGCACCCGGCGCCGGTCAGCAGCCGCAGCAGCGACGAATCCTGGCGGTCGAACGGCGTTGCGACCAACCCGCCGGCCTCATCGACAACGAGCGTCGCGCGCAGGTGATCCGCCCGGTGATCGTTCGCCGCAACGGACGCCCCGAGCGTCGCTGCGGTCGTCGGCAGGCCACCATCGGCCAGGCCGCCAAGCCGGGCGAGGGCGGGCAACAGGAACAGGACCGAGCAGATGAAAGCGGAAACCGGGTTGCCGGGCACACCCAAAACCGGAACGCCGCCTAGCCGGCCGAACAGCAGCGGCTTGCCGGGCCGCATGGCGATACGCCAAAAATCCAAGTCGAACCCACGCGTTGCCAAGCTGGATTGCACCAGGTCATGGTCGCCGACACTGGCCCCGCCCGTCGTCACCAGGATGTCGATGCCTCCGAGCCGGTCGGCAATGCCGGCGATGGCAGCCGGGTCGTCCGGCGCGATCGGCAGCACCACGGGCGCGCCGCCCCCAGCACGCACCAGCGCCGCGATGGCATGCGCGTTGGAGCTGACGATGCCGCCGGCGCCGACCAGCTCGCCCGGCAGCACGATCTCGTCCCCAGTCGCGAGAATGCCGACGCGGGGCAGCCGATGCACATGGACCCATGGATGGTTGCCGGCCGCAATGAGCCCGATCGCCCGCGCTCCGAGCCGCGTGCCGCCAGCGATCAGGCTGTCGCCGTGGCGGAAATCCTGCCCCGCGCGGCGGATGTGCCGGCCGGGCTGCGCCGCCTCGCGGATTGCGATCCACTCATCCGTGCGGTCCACGTCCTCCTGCGGCAGCACGGAGTCGGCGCCATCGGGCACGACGCTGCCGGTGAATAGCCGGACGGCCTCATTATCCGCGATATGGCCTGTGAACGGCCGGCCTGCGGGCGCGTCCCCGATCACTTGCAGCCGCGCGCCCGCGGTCCCGTCGGCCGCGCGCAAGGCGTAGCCGTCCATGGCGGACATGTCGGCTGGCGGCTGGCTCAGGCGGGCGACGACCGGCGCGGCCAACACGCGGCCCCAAGCCTCAGGCAGCGCGACCACCTCGGCCGGCGTGGGGCGGAGCGGCGCCAGGATGCGCGCACGGGCCTCGTCGACCGAGATCATCGCCTCAATCCTGCCGGAAATCGCCGGACTTGCCGCCCGCCTTGTGCACGACGCGCAGCCCGTCGATGCGCATGCCGCGGTCGATCGCCTTGCACATGTCGTATACCGTCAAGGCAGCGACGCTCGCCGCCATCAACGCTTCCATCTCCACCCCGGTGCGGCCCGTGGTGCGAACGGTGGCCGCGATTTCGACGCCGTCGCCCGACGCCGAGGGCCCGAGGTCGAGCGTCACCGCCGCGATCGGCAGGGGATGGCAAAGCGGGATCAATTCCGCCGTGCGCTTCGCCGCCATGATGCCGGCGAGCCGAGCCGTGCCCAGCACATCCCCCTTCGCGGCCGTTCCGGCGATGATAACCTGCAGCGTCTCCGGCCCCATATGAACGCTGGCGCGGGCGGTCGCGGTCCGGTCCGTCTCGGGCTTATCGGACACGTCCACCATGGCCGCCCGGCCCTCGGCATCGAAATGCGTCAGCCTAGTCATGCCGCCGTTCCCAGCAGGGCATGCGTGGCCGCGCCGATGTCCGCCTGCCGCAGCAGGCTCTCGCCGACCAGGAAGCAGTTCGCTCCGGCCTCGGCCAGGCGGCGCACGTCGGCATGGGTGCGGATGCCGCTCTCGGCAATCAGGAACCGGTCCGACGGCACATGCGGCGCAAGCTCAGCCGTAGTCTCCAAATCGGTCCGCAACGTCTTCAAATTGCGGTTGTTTATGCCGATCAGCGACGTCTGCAACCCCAAGGCGCGATCCAACTCGGCCCGGTTATGCACCTCGACCAGCACATCCATGTCGAGCGCCCGCGCCAACTCCTCGAGTTCGCGCGCCTGCTGGTTGGTGAGCGCCGCCATAATCAGCAGGATGCAGTCCGCCCCGATCAGGCGGCTCTCATAGACCTGCCAGGCATCGAGCATGAAATCCTTGCGCAGCACCGGCAGCGACGCCGCGGCGCGGGCCTGTTTCAAATGCTCGGGCGAGCCCTGGAAATACGGGCCGTCGGTCAGTACCGACAAGCAGACCGCGCCCGCGTCTGCATAGGCGCGGGCCAGGGTCGCCGGGTCGAAATCCGACCGGATCAACCCGGCCGACGGCGACGCGCGCTTGATCTCGGCAATCAGGCCAAAGCCGCCCTGGGCCACGGCGGATTTCAGGGCATGGCCGAAATTACGGGGAGGATTGCGCTCGACCCGCAGACGCTTGGCAAGCGTTGCCAGCGGCGTTTCCGCCCGGCGCCGCTCCACCTCGGTCAGCGTCTCCGCGCATATTTGCGCCAATGCATCGGGAAGGGCGACGTCCATCACTCTGCTCCAATCGGACTCAACCGGTAGCCTGCCGCAACTTGCCCAGCGACGCATTGGCCGCGCCACTATCGATCGCCGCCGCCGCCAGCGCCACGCCCGATCGCAGATCGTCAACGAGACCAGCGATTATAAGCGCCGCCGCGGCGTTCAGCAGCACGGTATCGCGATATGGACCGATTTCCCCCCGCAGCAACGCCGTCAGCGCGGCGGCATTCACGGCAGCGTCGCCGCCGCGGATGGCCGCGATCGGCGAGCGCTGCAGCCCGGCGTCCTCGGGCGTCACGATGAACTCACGGAAGTCGCCGTCGTGCAGGGCGACGACCTGGCTTTCGCCGGCAACGGTCAACTCGTCGAGACCCTGTCCATGCACCAGCCATGCGCGCTCGGTGCCGAGGGCGTACAGCGTCTCGGCCATGGGGCGCAGCCAGGCCGGGTCATAGACGCCGGTGAGTTGCCGGCGCACCTGAGCCGGATTGGCGAGCGGGCCCAGCAGGTTGAAGATCGTGCGCGTGCCGAGCTCCACCCGCGGCCCGGCGGCATGGCGCAGCGCCGCGTGGTGCCGGGGCGCGAACAGGAACACACAGCCGGCCGCGGCCAGGACGGCCGGCAAGCGCTCGAGCGGCACGTCGACATTGACGCCCAGCGCCGCCAGCACGTCCGCCCCGCCGGTGCGGGACGACAGCGCGCGGTTGCCGTGCTTGGCGACCGGCACGCCGCAACCCGCCAGCACGAAGGTCACCGCAGTCGACACGTTCAGCGTGCCGGAGCTGTCGCCGCCAGTGCCGCAGACGTCGATGGCCCCCGGCGGCGCCTGCATCGCCGTCATGCGGGACCGCATCGCCCGGACCGCCCCGGTCAGCTCCGCCACCGTCTCCCGCCGCACCCGCATCGCCATCAGCAGCCCGGCGATCTGCGCCGGGGTCGCGTCGCCCGACATGATGACGCCAAACGCGTCCTCGGCCTCATCGGCCGAAAGCGTGCCGCCCGATGCGAGCTGGGCCAGGACTGGTTTTAGCGACGACATTCGCGATGGACTTCAGGCCGGCACAAAATCATGCAGCCTGGGCCGGCATGTTGGATCCGCGCGCCAGCGCCAGGAAGTTCGCCAACATCTCGTGGCCGTGCTCGGAGGCGATGCTCTCCGGGTGGAACTGCACGCCGAACAGCGGCAGCGCGCGGTGGCGCAGGCCCATGATCACGCCGTCCTCGGTCCAGGCGGTTGGCACCAGCGCATCGGGCAATGTGCCGGGCTCGACGACGAGGCTGTGGTAGCGCGTGGCCTGGAACGGGCTCGGCAGGCCGGCGAACAGGTCCGTTCCGTCATGCCGCACGGCGCTGAGCTTGCCATGCATCGGCTTGTCGCCGCGTACGACCTGGCCGCCGAAGGCCTGGCCGATCGCCTGGTGCCCCAGGCATACGCCCAGAAGGGGGATGCGCCCGGCGGCGGCGGCGATCAGGTCGAGGCAAATGCCGGCCTCGGCCGGAGTGCAGGGGCCCGGCGAGAGCACGATCGCCTCGGGCGCCAGCGCCAGCGCATCCTCGACCGTGAGCGCGTCGTTGCGCCGGACGGTGCAGCGCACGCCGAGGTCGCCCAGGAAATGCACCAGGTTGAAGGTGAAGCTGTCGTAGTTGTCGATCAAGAGGATCATGGCAACAGGATCATGGGATGAAGCTTTCGGGGGATCAGGCCTTTAGGGCAGCGAAGCGGACCGCCTCGTCGGCGGCGCGGAACAGGGCGCGGGATTTCTGCCGGGTTTCCTCATACTCGCCGGCGGCCGTGCTATCGGCAACCACGCCGCCGCCGGCCTGCACATACATGGTGCCGTCCTTCACGACGGCGGTGCGCAGGCCGATGCAGGTGTCCATGGTGCCGTTGGCGGCGAAATAGCCGATGCAGCCGGCGTAGATGCCGCGCCGGGTCGGCTCCAGCTCCTCGATGATCTCCATGGCGCGGATTTTCGGCGCTCCGGTGAGCGTGCCGGCCGGGAAGCCGGCAATCAGCGCGTCGAGCGCGTCGAGCCCCGGCTGCAGTCGGCCCTCGACCGTGGACGACATGTGCATCACGTGGCTGAACCGCTCGACCGCGAACGACTCGGTGACGCGCACGCTGCCGAGCTCGGCGACCCGGCCCACGTCGTTGCGGCCGAGGTCGAGCAGCATCAG
>CAXTJW010000199.1:0-7015 GCA_964244305.1 uncultured Acetobacteraceae bacterium | reverse complement strand
GGCCTTGAGGCCGGAGAACTCGCCCGACAAGGCCGCGAAGCTGAAGATCGTCCCCAGCAGCATGACCCAAAAGAGGGTCCACTGGCCCTCCTCCTGCGACTCTGCGTCGGCCGCCATCTGCTCCGGCGTGCGGATGGCGAACAGGTGCATGGACATCGTGAGGAAGGCGAGCGCGCCGACATCCCAGCCGGCGATGGCCCGGGTCTGCGCGGCCCAGCCGGGGTAGACGCCGCCGATGACCACCCAGGCCACGATGCCGATGCCAAGGGCGATGAACGTCCGCGGATGCCCGGCCAGCACCCGGCGCGACAGCCCTATCGCAAGCATCGGTCGCCGCCGATCAACGTGTTGCCCCAGTTCGTTGCCAGGCCCGCTTCATCAGCCAATGGGCGCTTCCTGTCCAATAGCCGGCTGGCAAGGGCGCCAGAGTCCCCGCTGCCTGCCCAGCCGACCGATAAGACAACACTGCCATCGCGAAATGCGTTAGCATGGGACAATAGCGAAATAATGCCGGCTTTCTAATGGGAGGCGCCTCATGTCGTATGCCACGCTGATGGTCCATCTCGATCTTCGTCCCTCCAACGAGGGGCTGCTCCGAGTCGCCGCCGACCTTGCCGAGCGCTGCAAGGCGCGCATCATCGGCATTGCTGCCTGCCAGCCGATGCCGATCGGCTATGGCGACGGCTATATGTCCGCCGAGGTGGTCGAGCAGGACCGCGCCGAGCGCAATCGGGAAATCGACCAGGCGAAAGCAGGATTCCACGCGGCCCTGCATGGCAAGGCCAGCGATCTGCAGTGGCGATCGATCGTCAGCTACATGTCGCTCACCAGCTACATCGCGGAGCAGGCGCGCGCCGCCGACCTGCTGATCACCGGTCCCGACCAGAAAGACTCGTCGCTCGACATCTCCCGGACGGTGAACATCGGCGATTTGGTGATGCGTGCCGGCCGGCCTGTGCTGATCGTGCCACCAGGCGTCGATCGGCTCGATCTGGGCAGCGTCGTCGTCGGCTGGACGGACAGCCGCGAATCCCGGCGCGCGGTCGCCGATGCGCTGCCGTTGCTGCAGATCGCGGGCCGTGTGCTCGTGGCGGAGATCGCGGCGCCGGAGGACCTCGCCGATGCGCAGATCCGGGTCGACGACGTCGCGGGATGGCTCGGGCGGCATGGCGTGGCGGCGACGTCGCTCGCGGCGCCATCGAAGGGCAGCGACGCGGACCGGCTCGAGGCGATCGTCCGCGAGCACGGCGCCGGGCTGATGGTCGCGGGCGCCTATGGGCATAACCGGCTGCGCGAATGGGTGCTGGGCGGCGTGACCCGCGACTTGCTGCTCAGCCCGGGCCGCTGCACGCTGGTTTCTCATTAAGCTCCGGCATTAAGCTCCGGCCGTCAGGTTAGGCCGGGGATCGGCACCGCTAGGGTCTGCAGCACCAGCAGCAGGTTGAGCGTCAACACAATGACTGTAGCGGCGACGGCCGCAACCCCGGTCCAGCGCCCGTTCCTATAAGCGCCCATCACCGCCGGCCGGCGCATCAACAACACCAGCGCGATCATCGGCACCGGCAGCGCCAGGCTCAGCACGACCTGGCTCAGGATCAGCGCCTGCGTCGCGTTCACCCCCCAGGCGACCACCGCGAACGACGGCGCCATCGTAATCAGCCGCCGCGCCCAGAGCGGGATGCGGAAGCCGACGAAGCCCTGCATGATGACCTGCCCCGCCATCGTGCCGACGGCCGAGCTCGACAGCCCGGAGGCGATGAGCGACATCATGAACACCGCCGCGGCGCCGCCGCCAAATAGCGGAACGAGCGTGTGATAGGCGGTCTCGATCTCGGCGACGTCCTCGTGGCCGCCATGGAACGCGGCGGCCGCCATCATCACCATCGCCATGTTGACCAGGCCCGCAATGGTCAGCGCGACGACGACCTCGACGTTCGAATAGCGCAGCAGTGCCCGCCGCTCCTGCTCGTTGCGAGCCGGCGCACGGTCCTGCGTCAGGCTGGAGTGCAAATAGATGGCGTGCGGCATCACGGTCGCGCCGACCATGCCGACCGCGAGCGTCAACGCCCCGCCGTCGGCAAGGCGCGGCAGAACGGTGCCGAGCACGGCTGCGCCCCAGTCCGGCGGCGCGATGAACAGCTCGATCAGGTAGCTGAGGCCGATCAGGCCGATCAGGCCGCCGATGATCAGCTCGATCGGCCGGTAGCCCTGGCGCTGGAACGCCAGGATGCCGAAGGTCACGATGGCGGTGACGACCATGCCCCAAAGCAGCGGCATGCCGAACAGCAGCGACAACCCGATCGCGCCGCCCAGGAACTCCGCGAGGTCGGTCGCCATGGCCGCGACCTCGCTAATGATCCACATCGCCCATACCACAGGCCGCGGAAAGTGCTTGCGCGAGAGCTCGGCGAGATTGCGGTTGGTGACGATGCCGAGCTTGGCCGAGAGGCCCTGGAACAGCATGGCCACGACGTTGGCGAACAGCACGACCCATAGCAGGGTGTAGTTGTACTTCGCCCCAGCCTGGATGTTGGTCGCGAAGTTGCCGGGGTCCATGTAGGCGACCGAGCAGATGAACGCCGGCCCGGCGAATGGCAGCATCGCGCGCAGGCCGCGGCGGCGTCCGGCCAGGGCCTCGCGAACCGCGACCGTGGTCCGATCAGTCAGGCTCGCACGCGCTTCCGCTTCGATCATTACGCTATCCTAATCCGTTGGCCTGGAATACAGCCAATGCTATACCTTACGCAAGATGGTCTGACTTTATGATTTGACTAGACCATCATGCAGGAGCATCAGTCTCACGCCGTCGCATCGAAGCCGCCCTGGCCGTCGGCATAGACCCAGCGCAACGCTCGGCATAAAAATGGCCCAAACAGAAAACGCGCTGAGCTCCGGAGAGCAGATGCCCGAACGGCTGCAACCCCCGGCCACGATGCCGAAAGAGCCCGCGCAGGCAAATCGCTTCTCCCGCGCGCGCAAGGCACGGTCGGCCACGCTGCTGGAGGACTACGCCGAGCTCATCGCCGACCTGCTCGCGACCGGCGGCGAGGCCCGCACCGTCGATGTCGCCCGCCGTATGGGCGTCGCGCACGCGACCGCGGTCAAGACCATTGGGCGGCTCAAGCGCGAGGGCCTGGTCACCGCGCTGCCGTACCGGGGGGTGTTCCTGACCGAGGCGGGCCAGGCGCTCGCAGCCCGGGTGCGCACCCGGCACCGGCTCGTCGTCGAGCTGCTGGTCGCAGTGGGGGTGCCGGTCGAGGACGCGGAGGCCGACGCGGAGGGCATCGAACACCATGTCTCCGCAAGCACGCTGGCGGCGTTCGCGCGTTTCCTCCAGGCCCGCAGATAGCGCTTTGCGCCGGCGTCCGCTGCGGCCGAGCTGATGGCGCATGGCCGCATCCTCGTCATCAAGCACGGCGCGCTCGGTGACCTAATTCAGGCCATGGACGCGTTCCAGGCGTTGCGCCGCCACCATGCGGCGGCCGAGCTCGTGCTCATGACCGCCCCGGCCTATGCGGCGCTCGCCCAGGCGATCCCGTGGTTCGACCGGGTCTGGCTCGATAGGCGGCCCCGGCTGCACGAGGTCGGCGCGTGGTGGGCGATCCGAACGGCCTTCCTGGCCGAGGGCTTCGACCGGGTGTATGACCTGCAGTGCTCGTCGCGAACGGGCCGCTATTTTCGCATGCTTCCGCGGCGGCAGCGGCCCGAGTGGGTCGGCGCGGCGCCGGGATGCTCGCATCCCAATCCGGATTTCACCGCGAGCCCGTCCAACCGGCAGAAGATGGCGGCCCAGCTCGCCATGGCCGGTGTTACGGCGCCGCAGCCGGCCGACCTCGCATGGCTCTCTGCGCCGATCGACCATCTTGGCCTGCCGGAGCGCTTCGCATTGCTCATTCCCGGCTGCTCGCCGCATCTGCCGCATAAGCGCTGGCCGGCGCAGAGCTATGCGGCGCTGGCACAGCGGCTTGCCGGACGCGGTCTCGCCGCCGTCGCGGTCGGCACCGCCGTCGACCGGGCGGCGATCGACGGCTTGCGCGCCGGCGCTCCTGGCCTCGTGGACCTCGGCGGACGGACTACCTTGTTCGAGCTCGCGGCGGTGGCACGGCGGGCGGCCGTTGCGGTCGGCAACGACACGGGTGCCACTTTCCTCGCCTCCGCTGTGGGCACGCCGACGTTGATGCTGATGTCTTCCCACACCGACCCGCTGGTGTCCGCACCCTGGGGACCCGGCGCAGGCTGGCTCAAACGGGACGACCTATCGACGCTGCCGGTCGACGACGTCGAGCGGGCATTGACGTTCGACAGCGACATCCGGCCGGGCTGCCCACCTGATTAGCCGGCAAGAATGTCCTGCCGCAGGCGATCGAGCACCGCGGCCCCGTGCTCGATGTCGAAAGCGCGCGCCCGTTGCAGGCCCGTCTGACCCAGCGCCGTCCGGCACGGCTCGTCTCGCGCCAGCCGCGAGATCGCATCTGCGAGCGCCGCGTGGTCGTCGGGGTCGGCCAAAACGGCCGCATCGCGCACCAGGTAGGGCAAGTTGCCGCGCGCGGAGCAGATCAGCCCGGCGCCGCTCGCCATCGCCTCGAGCGCCGTGAGCCCGAACGGCTCCGGCCAGCGGCTCGGCACCACCACGATGGCGGCGCGCGCCATGGCGCCCATGACCTGGTCATGCGGCTGGTGCCCGGCCACGAGCAGGCCGGCCGCCTCGGCTGTGCGCTGCAGGGCGCAGGCGTAGGCGTCGCTGGCTTTGCCGGGCCGGAGCCGACGCGCCCCGATGATCTCCGCACGCCAGCCCGGCAGGCCCGGAAGCACCCTGGCGCAGGCCTCGACGAAGCTGTCGGCGCCTTTTTCCGGGACCAGGCGACCGGCGAACAGGATCAGGCGGTCGCGTGCATGCGGCGGCAGCGGCGGCGGCAGTGCCGCGAGGTCGATGCAATTCGGCTGGATGGCGGGCGGCGGAGTCCAATCCGGCAGCCCCTCCATCAAGCGGCCAGCCACGTAGGGCGACACGGCCACCACGCGAGCGAGGCTGCGCAGCCGGTTACGCTCCGCAGGGCTGGCCGCGCCGCGCATCGCCTGCGGGTCGTTGTGCAGGACCAGCACGGTCGGCGTATCCGGGAAGCGCCGCGCCAGGGCGAGCGCAATGAGCGGGCGGTTATGAACCTCGATCAGGCTTGGCCGCAGTTGCCGCAGGACGCTGTCGACGCTGCGGACGTATTGCGCCGTTCGGCTGATCGGCAGCCAGCCGCGCGTGGGTGCCGCGTGGAAGGATGGCGCTGCGAACGGCGGATGTTGGAGCGGCGCGCCGATGACTATGGTGCGGAACCCGGGCAATGCCCTGGCCCCGAGCCGTTGCACCAACAGGCCGATGGCGCCGACCGCCTCCGGGCTGAAACCTTCGTTTGGGGGCAGGACGACTGCGACCAGCCGGGCGGTGGTTGGGCCTATGCGCGGGGCGCCATTTTGGGCCGGGGCAGCGGCCCTTCGTCCCGCAGCCCGTGCCAAGACAGCACGGTTTCGGCCAGGAATGCCGCGAGCGCGCCGATGGTGCACGCCACCGCAGCGCCGAACATCAGGAACAGCACCCAGGCCACCGCAGTGTCCCGCAACGCGCCGACGAACAGCGTCAAGGTCGCCGCTGCGGTCGTGGCCCCGCCGACCGCGCCCAGGGCGACGGCGATATCGAGGGCAAAGGTCCGCCGCCGCAGCCGACGCATGTGGCAGCGCAGCCTGAACGCGTTGGGACCGTCCGGCCTGGCCAGCAGCAGCTCCTCCAGATGCTCCAAATGGTCGGTTACCCTGGCGAGCCGGCTGGCGAACACGTTCAGCAGCGTCCCCACGCCCGACAGCAGGAACACCGGCGTGAGCGCGACCTGGATGATGTGCGCGACGCCTTCGAGCGGCACGCCCATTGCGGTATCGGGCACGGCGTCAGGACGGGTTGTCGAAGTGCATGGAGCTACAATGCATCAGCCGGGCCTGCTGGGCCAGGCGCACCTACCGGGTGACCGGCCCGCACCAGCCCGGCAGGTAACTCGCGTCCTCGCTCTTTGCAAGATGCAGCGCCTGCTCGAGCGCCTTGTCGAAATCGTCCTCGACCAGCTTTCGCTTCATCCGCCGGCGCATGAGGTCCGCCCACAGGAACTCGCTGAACGGCGTCGTGTCCTTCGCATAGCCGCCGGCGAAGCGCAGCTCCCCGGCAAGCGAGCGGAACGGGTCGTCAATGAGGCCGGTCACCGATTTCGGGATTTCATCATAGCCGCGCCGGCGCCCATGATCGTCGAACGGATGCATCCAGGCATGGTTGTCGAGCACGAACCAGAACGCGTCGAGCTCAAGCTGCCCGAGGTCGGCGATGACGTTCACGAGCACGCTCGCAACCTCCTCCTTATGCAGCGCGAGGGCGAGATGGTGGTGATCGGTCACGTAATACCGGCTTTTTGGCCCCAGGATGACTGGGACCATGTGCTGACCCAGGAACTCCGCACCCTTATCGTTGGATTTGGCCCGCCACGCCTTCCGCTTGGCCGCGACCTCGCGCATTCCGACGGTGATCTGCGTGGGGCGCAGCTCCTCGATGGCGACCGTATGCACGATGGGTTCACGAACTGCGGCCATCAAAACCTCTTTTCAACGTTCGACGCTTGCGGGTAAGCGAGCTCGGTCCCGGCGATTATGCGTCAGTTTGACCAGATTATAATCAGTCGTCATTGCGAGCCGGATTCGGCGTGGCAATCCAGGGCGACATACACGGAAACTTGTGATTGCGGCCCTGGATTGCCGGGACGCGAGCGCTCCTTGCAATGACGGGTTTATTGTGACGGGACTTGGTTTTACTACGGCCGTGTCTTTCGTAAACCACCGGGTTACAAGGCAAACTGCAGAACACCCGGCTGATCAGTTCAGGCCGGGCCGGATCTCGAACCGCTCGCCCGCCTCCTGGCCCGCGTCGAAGGCGTCGAGGTTCACCCGCCGCGTCGCCGGCTTGCGGGAGCGGAACCGCAGGCCGAGCTTG
>CAXTJW010000198.1:0-7023 GCA_964244305.1 uncultured Acetobacteraceae bacterium | reverse complement strand
AAGAAGCTGACCAACGTTCGCGCCTCGGGCAAGGACGACGCGATGCTGCTGATCCCGCCGCGGCGCATGTCGCTCGAGCAAGCCATCGCTTACATCGAGGACGACGAGCTGGTCGAGGTGACGCCGAGCGCCGTCCGGCTGCGCAAGCGCTACCTTGACCCTAACCAGCGCAAGCGGGCGGAGCGTCGTTCCGATAGCGAGGCAGCTTGACGGCCGCTTGATTGTCGAGGAACTTGCCCTTTCGGGATATACTTCGACTTTGCACGGCGGATCTGTCCGGCTTACTCACTTGGAGACATCGATGGCAAGCATGACACGACTACTCTCACACGCGTTGCTTACCGCGGCCATGGTTGTCGGCTTGGCTGCCGGGCCGGCCGTTGCGCAGGTCGTGCCCGGCGGGGCGCTGAACGGCCCGGCCGGCGGCACCGCCAGCACGACCGCCCCGAGCAACAGCGAGGGCACCCCGGCTGGCGGCACCGGCACCCTCAGCACAACCCGCGTCGGCCCCAGCGGCACTACAACGGGGACGACGACGCCTCACCACCGCCATCGCCATAGCCATTCGCACCACCATCGCCGTCATGCCGCGCGCCCGGCGACGACCGGCTCCGGCACCGGGACGACCGGCACTGATTCCAGTGCCGGCCTGAACGGGTCGAACGCCCCAGCCCGCTGAACGCTGCGCCGTCACCCGGCAGGACGCCGCTTGCCGGGTGGGATGCTTGAGCATCATAGGACCTGACCTGCCCCGGCCATGATGACGCGGTTCGGTCTGTTCCGTAGCCGCGCGCTGTGGATCATGGGTGCGTATGGCTTCTTCGCCGGGCTGCCGCTGGCGCTTTCGGGCTTCACCCTGCGGCAGTGGCTGAGCGAGGGCGGCACTTCGCTCCAGGCGATCGGCCTGACCGCAAACATCGGCCTTGCCTACACGCTCAAGTTCCTGTGGTCGCCGCTGCTCGACCAAGTGCGCCCGCCGCGCGGCCTGGCCGCATTCGGGCGACGGCGCGGCTGGCTGTTCGCCATTCAGCCGGCCCTCGCGCTGGCCTGCCTCGCGCTGGCATTCTCGGACCCGCAGCAAACACCCGCGCTGCTGCTGTCGGCTGCCGTCCTGATCGCGTTCCTGTCCGCCAGCCAGGACATCGTCGTGGACGCCTGGCGCATCGAGACCTTTCCGGAGCGCCTGCAGGGCATCGCACTCGCGGCCTATATCTGGG
The DNA here is from genome assembly GCA_964244305.1 of uncultured Acetobacteraceae bacterium. Taxonomy (GTDB): domain Bacteria; phylum Pseudomonadota; class Alphaproteobacteria; order Acetobacterales; family Acetobacteraceae; genus CAHJXG01. The sequence goes on along the minus strand of CAXTJW010000198.1, from coordinate 5,806 downwards.
GCTACCGGCTCGCGTTGCTGACCTCCGGCGCGGGCGCCATTGGCCTGGCAAACGTCGTCGGCTGGCACTGGTCGCTGACGGTCATGGCTGCGCTCGTCGGCGCCGGCACGTTCGCGACCTTGGCGGCGAGCGAACCGGAGCAGCGCGCCACGTTCGGCCGGGTCGAGGGCCTGCGCACCAGGTTGCGGACAGCGGTCGTCGAGCCGTTCCGCGATTTCTGGCAGCGGCCCGGCGCCGGGCAGATCCTGGCGTTCGTCATGCTGTTCAAGCTCGGCGAGGCGCTGGCGCATACGATGGCGCCGCCGTTCTACCGCGACATGGGCTTCAACCGTGCCCAGGTCGCGCTCGCCACCGGGCCGTACAGCCTGATCGCGAGCCTGCTCGGCGCCGCGGCGGGCGGCTGGCTCGTGATCCGCATCGGCACCGGACGGGCGCTGGTGCTGACTGGCTTCGTGCAGATGGCGTCCATGACGCTGTATTTCGCGCTGGCCGTTTCCGGCGGCGACACCCGCATCCTGCTGGCCAAGATCATGCTGGAGAACTTCGCCGAGGCGATGGCCGACGCTGCGTTCCTGACCTACCTCTCGGCGCTGTGCTCCAGCGCCTTCACCGCCACGCAATACGCCTTGCTGTCCTCGCTGGCGGCGGTCGGACTGCGCACGGTCGGCGGCTTGTCGGGGGTGCTCGCGGCGGCGGTCGGCTGGGTGCCGTTCTATGCGTTGACGATATTTGCCGCGGTTCCGGCCATGCTGGTCATGCTAGGGCTGCTGCGGCGATTCCCACCGGCTCGCCCTCAGGCAGCCAGATCGTGACGGTGGTGCCGACGCCCTCGATGCTCTCGATGGTCATCTGCCCGCGATGGCGGTTGACGATGTGCTTTACGATCGCGAGGCCCAGCCCGGTGCCGCCCACCGCGCGCGACCGCCCCTTATCCACCCGGTAGAACCGTTCCGTCAGCCGGGGCAGGTGGGCGCGCGCGATCCCATGGCCGTCGTCCGACACCGACAGGATGATGCCCGGTCGGCTGGGCCAGCGATCGCCGAGGGCCGAGCGCTGGGCCGTGACCGTGACGACGCCGCCCTCACGCCCGTATTTCACCGCATTGTCCAGCAGGTTCTGCAGGACCTGCTCCAATTGGTCGTCGTCGCCCAGCACCCGCGGAAGGTCGGGCGGCGCGCGGACATCGAGCCGTATGCGCCGCGCCGCGACCTGCGGCTCGAAGCTTGGCGCAAGGCGCAGCACGAGGCTCTCGAGGTCGACCCGTGCCGCTGGCGCCTGGTGCTCCGTCAGCTCGATGCGCGAGAGGCTCAGCAGGTCGTCGATCAAGCGGTTCATCCGCTGCGCCTGCTCGGCCATGATGCCCAGGAAGCGGATTTGCGCCGGCTGATCGTCTGCCGCCGGGCCGCGCAGGGTGTCGATGAAGCCGATCAGGCTGGCCAGCGGCGTGCGCAGCTCATGGCTGGCGTTCGCTACGAAATCGGCGCGCATGCGCTCGACCGCGCGCTCCCGGGTGCGATCGGACAGCACGGCGACGATGCGGCCACCATCCGAGAGCGGCGGGTCGAGCGCCATGACCGTCGCATACACTTCCCGCGCGACCGGGACCGGCAGGCTCAGCTCGGCGGCTTGGTTCTCCCCCTGGCTTTGGGCACGGTCGATGGCGGCGCGCAGGCCCGGGTGGCGCAGAACGGCCGCCATATCCGCGCCGAATGCCGCCAGGGCGGCCGCATTGGCGCGCTGCACCCGCCGGTCCGCGCCCAGCACGATCAGCGGATCCGGCAGCCGCTGGATGATCGCCTGCTCCGCCCGCAGCAGGCCCTCGACCTGCGCCGCCCGTGCCGCGAGCGACCGGGACAACTGCTCCGCCTCGCGCGTGATGCCTGCGGTCGCGGCCAGGAACGGGCGCTTGGGCGGTGCCGACTCCTGGTCGGAGTTGGAGTCGCGCAGCGCCGCAAGCACGATGCGCAGATCCCGCACCCAGAGCTGTGCGAGGCCGACCGAACCAACAAGGATGACGGCGCTCGCCTCGACAGCCGGCAGCCATGCGAGCTGCCCCAGGGCCGCAAGCGCCATGAGGACAGCGAGCGGCAAGGCGGCGAGCAGCGCTGCCGCTCGGATGAGCAGGCTCGCGTTCATGCTGCGCGCCGGCTACGTGCCCGGCGCAGAAAGGCTCTGCGGGGCCGGTTGCACGATATGCGCCCCACTGCGGTCGATCTCGAAGATGGCCAGGCCGCGCCGCACTTGGCCGTCCGGCTGCAACGCCAGCACCCCGTCGGCTCCGGCAAAGCCCTCTGGCCGGGCGAGTGCGCCTGGGGTGAAGCCCCCCTCGGCTGCGACGCGGGCTATGCCGGCCGCATCGTAGGCCAGGCTGGTGAGCTCCCGCGGCGGCGTCTTGTATTTGGCGGCGTATTGCCGGTCGAACTGGACGCGCTGCGCCGGGTCCGGGGCGGCATACCATGCGCCGGCGATCGCCGAGAGATGCGAGGCTTCACGTGCCCAGAGCGCCGGGCCCAGGATGCGGACATGATCGGGGCCGATGTCGTAATACGGCAGCAGCGGCACGGCCTGGCCGAGCGACTCCCCCGCGGCGCCCAGCAGCAATGCGTCGAACGGCGGCGGGTTCTGCGTAGCGGAGTCGGCCGCCTCGCGCGGTTTGTCCGCATCGCTGCGGGCGCGCGCCTCCTTCGGCTGCCCGTCGGTGGCCGGGTGCCGCGAGCTGTAGCCCGAGGCGTCCTTGAGCGCGGCATTGAGCGCCGCAAAGCTGCTGTTGTAATGCGTGACCTGCGGTGGCGGCAGGCCGGCGGCGGCGGCGACGGTCATCAACCCGCTGCTCATCGCGTCGCCGAAGGCATTTTTGGGCAGGACCCCCGCAATCCGGGTCTTGCCGTCGGCCTGGACGGCCAGCACCAGCCGCCGTACCTGTTGCGCGGGCGTGACCCCCAATGTCCACACGCCCGCCTGCGCCTGCGCCGCGTCGGAGGTGAAGGCCAGGACGGGAACGCCGCCCGACTTGGCCACCGGCGCAACTGAAGCGGTCTCGCCAGCCGTGAGCGGCCCCAGGATCAAACCCGTGCCGGCGGCGACCGCCTGAGTAGCGGCATCGGCTGCACCGGCCGGAGTGCCGGCAGTGTCGCGCGCGTCGAGCGGAGGCGCGCCGGGCTGGTCGAGCGCGAGCTGGGCCGCGCGCAGCATGGCCTGACCCAGCTCGGCGTTCGGTCCGGTGAGCGGCAGCAGGATGGCGACGTGCCGGCCCGACCCGGCTGGAACCGCATCCGACGCCGCGCCGCCGACCGGCACCGGGCCATAGCCGGCGCGGCCCGGGTCGGCTACGCAGGCAGCCAGGCCGGCCGCCGCAACAAGGAGCGTAAATGCCCGAACGAACTCACCCCGCCCGCACTCACGACGACGAACCATGCCCCGAACCCCTCGTTGACGATCCAGCCTCGGACGATGCGGCCTTCGATGATCCGGCAACGGATCTCGCGTCGTCTATTGCACCAGGTCTGGTGTTGGTTGCTACCCCGATCGGCAACCTAGCGGATATGTCGCAGCGCGCTGTGGCTGCTTTGCGCCACGCCGACCTCATATTGTGCGAGGATACCCGCACTACGGCGCGCCTGTTGTTGCATTATGGCATCACTGCGCGTACGTCGCCGCTGCACGACCATAACGAGGAGGGGCGCATTCCGGCGCTGCTCGACGCATTGCGCGACGGCAGCCGGGTGGCACTTGTTTCCGACGCAGGAACGCCGCTGGTGTCTGACCCCGGATACCGTCTGGTGCGGGCTGCATTGGCGGCGGGGCTGCCGGTTTCGGCGGTGCCGGGGCCGAATGCTGCGGTGATGGCGCTGGTGCTGTCGGGCCTGCCGCCGCAGCCGTTCCTGTTTCTGGGCTTTCCGCCCCCGCGATCGGCGGCGCGGCTGGCGGTATTTGGCCGGCTCCGGGCGGCCGAGCGGGCCGGTCTGTCTGCGACGCTGCTGTGGCACGAGGCGCCGCACCGTTTGGCCGAGTCGCTCGCGGACCTCGCCACGCAGTTCGGCGATCGTCCGGCCGCGGTGGCGCGCGAGTTGACGAAGCGTTTTGAGGAGGTCCGCCGCGGCTCCCTACCGGAACTCGCTGCGCATTACGCCACGGCGGCGGCGCGCGGGGAAATCACGATAGTGGTCGGACCGGCGCCGGAGGATGCCGCCGACGCCGAGGATTTGGATGGTCACCTGCGCCGGGCGCTCGAACAGCATAGCCTGAAGGATGCGGCAGCGATTGTCGCGACCGCAACGGGACTGCCGCGTAAGGTGGTTTATGCCCGGGCGCTGGCACTCAGCCAGTCTTAGCGGCCCGAAACGATACGGTCGACCAGCTGCTTCACGGTCGGGATGAAGTTGTTGGAGTAGAACGGGTCATTGGCGAACCGGTAGGCGTTGTGGCCGCTGAACATCAGCTGGTGCTCGATCGCCTCGGGCGTCTGGTCCTCGCGCCGCACCGATTGCAGTGTCTTCTGGATGCAAAAGCTGCGCGGGTCGGCCTTCTTGCCGTTGTCGTAGTCGGGACCGTGCTGGCTCCAGTTGCTGAACCGGCACTGGCTCAGGCAGCCCATGCACGATACCTGGTCGTCGGTGATCCGCGCCGCCCGCTCCGGCGTCACGAAGATCAGCGTGCTGTCCGGAGTGCGCAGCGCCTCGGTGAACCCGGCGGCAATCCAGCCCTCGACGTTGAACAGGTCGTTGGGCGTGAGATAAACGGCTCGCTTGCGCGGGCCGATGCCGAGCATCGCGACATGCTCACCCACTGGTTCGGTCGAATAGGCGACCTGATGTTCGCCTCGCTCGCGCAGTTCAGCAATAAAGCCGTTGTTGACGGCGCTGGAGTAGAAGCCGGTTGGGCTGAATTTGTTCAGGAAGACGTCGCCCTCCTTCAGGCTTAGCAGTCGCTGCTTCCAGGCGTCGCTGATCGGGCTTTCCTTCGTCAACAACGGCCGCGTGCCGAACTGGAACGCGATCGGGCCAAGGTCGGGGTTGTCGATCCAGTGCTCCCATTCCTCAAGCCACCACACGCCGCCCGCCATAATGATGGGGGTCTGGTCGAGGCCGAAGGTTCGCATCAGCTTGCGCAACGCGAGCACGCGGGGAAAAGGGTCCTCGGGCTTGGTCGGGTCCTCGCCATTGGACAGACCGTTATGGCCGCCGGCGAGCCACGGGTCCTCATACACGACGCCGCCAAGCAGCGAGGCCGCCTTGGAGTAGGCGCGCTTCCACAATGCGCTGAATGCACGCGACGAGGATACGATCGGGTAGTAGTGCACGCCGAACCGCGCGGCGATATCGGACAGCCGATACGGCATGCCGGCACCGCAGGTCAGGCCGTGGATGAGGCCCTTGGCACCCTCGAGCACGCCGGTGATCACCCGTTCCGCGCCGCCCATTTCCCACAGAATGTTGGCGTGCAGCCGACCACGGCCGCCGGAGATGTCATGCGCCCGCTGTGCCTGGGCGATGCCGCCCTGGATGCCGAACTGGATGAGTTCCTCGTGGCGGTCGCGCCGGGTGCGGCCGAGATAGGTCTGGTCGAGCGGGTTGCCGACGTCGTCGTAGAAATCAGCATTGACGGCGCTGAAGGTGCCGGCCCCGCCGGTGCTCGCCCAATGGCCGGAGCTGACGCCGGTGGACACGCCGATGCCCTTGCCGCCCTCGATGAGCGGTAGCACGTCGACACCCCCCATGCGTATCGCGTTCACAGCCTTCATCCGCGGCAGACCCTTGTTGCAACAATCAGAAACATTAGCGGCCGGGCCAGCTTTTGCTAGTCCCGG
>CAXTJW010000197.1:0-7066 GCA_964244305.1 uncultured Acetobacteraceae bacterium | reverse complement strand
AGGCCCTCGATATGGTCGGCCTCGGCGCCGGCAAAGATATCCGGCATCTCGCGCGCCAGTACCGCGTCCACCGCCGCCCCGTTGCGGCCCACGGTGAAGGTGTAGCCGACCCCCTCCGCCCCGTCGGCATCGCGCAGCCGGATCGTGTTGAGCTCGAAGGCGCGCATCTCGCCATGCATGCTGTCGGTCAGCGTCACCGGCAGCTTGATGCGGTAGAAGCCGGCCTCGATCGTGCGGAGTTGGGCCATGGCGCGTCCTCTTTTCGGCGTCCCGCTGGGGTTTCGACTTCGCCGGGTTCAGAAGGTCGGCAGGTTCGGCAACGGCTGGTGGAACCACTTCTGATACAGCGCATCCAGCTCGCCGTCGTTCTTGGCGAAGTATACAAACGTGTTCACCCACTGGTGCAGGTTCCACTGGTTCGCCCGCATGGTGATGCCGTTCGGCTGCCGCAGCAGGATCACTTTTCGTTCGATGTTGGCGCCGGGGTTGGCGGCATAGATCTGGTCGCCGGTCATGCCGGTCTCGGCGATGGCGTCGACCTGGCCGGCAATCAGCGACTGATACGTGCTCGGGTCGTCATCGAACCGCATCATCTTCACCGTGCTGCCGTAGCGCTGGCTTAGCAGCACGTCCTGCACGGTCCCGCGCGGCACGCCGACGCGCAGGCCCTTCAGGTCGTCGAGCGAGGCGATCTGCTTGTCCTTTGGCGCGAAAATCACGTTCTCGATCGCGCTGTAGGGAATGGAGAACAGCACCTGCTTGGCCCGCTCCGGCGTGATGCCGAAGGTGGCGACGATCAGGTCGACCTTGTTGGTCAACAGGAACGGAATGCGGTTGGGGCTGGTGAGCTGCACGAGGTTCACCTTCACGCCCATATACTTGCCGAGCAGCTTCGCGACCTCGATGTCGTAGCCGTCCGGCTCCTGCTTGTCGTTCAGCAGGCCATACGGCGGCAGGTCCACCAGTATGCCGATGTTGATCGTGCCGCGGGTCGTGATCTCGTCCACGGTCTGCGCACGCACGGGCGCGGCCCCAAGCGAACACGCGAACGCCAAGACGGCGCAGGCAATCAGCTTCCAGAGTTTCAAGGTATACATCTCCCAGTAGCTTCTTATCGTTGATAGGCGCTGCCCAACCGGCGTTCGAGCCGGCGGCTGGCCAAAGTCAACGGCCAGCAAAGCAGGAAATAGAGCACCGCGACAGTGCCGAAAATGGTAAAGGGCCGAAACGTTGCGTTGTTCACCATCTGCCCGGCGCGCGTCAGCTCGACGAAGCCGATGACGGCCGCCAGCGACGTGCTCTTGACTAGGTTGACCAGGAACCCGATCGTCGGCGCCGTCGCAATGCGCAGCGCCTGCGGCATCACGACCCGAAGCATGCGGGGCATATAGTGCAATCCGAGCGCGCGGGCGGCCTCCTGCTGCCCCTCCGGCACCGCCTGCAGCGCGCCGCGCCAGATTTCGCCCAGGAATGCGCCGGCGTTCAAACTGAGGCCCAGGATGGCGGATACGTAGGGACCGAGGCCAAAACCCAGCATGTCGGCGCCGAAAAACACCAGGAAAAGCTGCAGCAGCAGCGGCGTGCCCTGCAGCACCCGGATGTAGCCGATCGACAGCCAGCGCAGCGCCCGGCTGCCGGACACCCGGGCGAGCGCCACCGCCAGGCCGATCGCGCCGCCAACCACGAAGGCGCCCGCGGCCAGCACGACCGTCCAGCGCAGCGCCAGCAGCACGAAGACCAAGTCGCCGAAGCCAAGCGTCCTCATCGCGCCACCCGGCGTCCAAAAGCCAGCCGCTCCAGCACCGCGAACGCGCCGCTGAACAGCAGCGACAGCACAAGGTAGATCAGCGTCACGACGATGAACGCCTCGAAGCTGCGGAAGGTGCGGCTCTGCACGTCCTGCGCCGCCGCCGTCAGGTCGTCGGCGGAAATGACCGACACGATCGAGGAGTTCAGCATCAGCAGGATGAACTGGCTGCCGAGCGGTGGCACCACGGCCCGCAGCGCCTGGGGCAATACGATCAGCCGGAACACACGCAGCCGGTGCAGCCCGAGCGCGGCGCCGGCCTCGATTTGGCCGTGTCCGATGCTCTCGATGCCGGCGCGCACGATCTCGATCGTGTAGGCGCTGCCGTTCAGCACCATCGCGATCAGCGCGCCCTCGTTCGCGTCCAGGCGCACGCCGACCGCGGGGAGCCCGAAGAAGATAAGAAAAAGCTGCACCAGGAACGGCGTGTTGCGGATCGCCTCGACGTAGCCCGCGATGACGATGCGCAGCCAGCGCGGCCCCGACGTGCGGCCGAGCGCCCCGAAGATCGCGATCACCAGGCTGAGCGCCATCGAGGCCGCCGAAAGGGCAAGGGTGAACAGCGCGCCGTCCAGCAGCTCCTGCCTTGCGTCCCAGATGTCGCCGAAGTGGAAGACGTAGGTCATCGTATCGGCGCAGGCAGGCGCGTGCACGCGGTCATTGAACTCTCCCCCCGGGGCCGTTCGCGCGGCCTCCGGGGAATTAGATCAGCGCAGCGAACTCGCGGCAACAATCGTGGGGCGGGCCGGGACGACAGGCCCCATGGCTGGCTGTAGGGTGCCTTGGCGCCATCAGCAGCGCCAGGCCAAGATCGCCTGTCCGAATGGGCCGGGCGACCGCGCCATGAAGCGTGAAATACCGGGAGGAGACATGATGATTTCGAGGGAACACACACGCCGGGCATTGCTGGGCGCCATGGCTGCCGCGACGATCTTGCCCCGCCCGGCCCGGGCGCAACCGGCCCGTGGCGCACGCAAGCAGCTTCGCATCGGCATCATGGCCGACCTGTCCGGGCCCTACGCCGATCTCAGCCTGCCGGGTGAGGCCTGCGCACGGCAGGCGATCGCAGATTTCGGCGCTGCCGCCCGCGGCTGGGACGTGGACGTGCTGGTGGTGGACCATCAGAACAAGGCGGACCTCGCGGTGTCCACGGCGCGGCGCTGGTTCGACCAAGAGGGCCTGGACGCGCTGGTGGACGTTTCCACGTCGGCGACGGCGCTGGCGGTGAACGGCATCGTGCGGGAGCGCAACAAGGTATTGCTGGTCAACCAAGCCGGGACCAGCGAGCTGACCGGCAAGGCGTGCAGCCCCAATACCATCCATTGGGTGTGGGACACGTCGATGCTGGCCCGCTCGCTCGGCACCGCGGTGGTGCGCGAGGGCGGCGAGAGCTGGTTCTTCCTCGGCGCGGACTACGCCTTTGGGCACCAGATGGTGACGGACGCGACCGGGGTGGTGCAGGCATTGGGGAGCCGCGTGCTCGACGCCGTCTACCACCCGTTCCCCGGCACGACGGACTTCTCGTCCTTTCTGCTGCGCGCGCAGGCGTCCGGCGCCAAGGTTCTGGCCCTGTGCAACTCAGGCACCGACCTGATCAACTGCATCAAGCAGTCGCAGGAGTTCGGGGTGGGCCAGCAGATGCGCGTCATCGGCATGCTCTGCTACGACACCACCATCCATGCGCTGGGGCTGGAGGCGGCGCAGGGACTGCAAATGGCGGCGCCGTACTACTGGGACCTGAACGACCGCACCGGGGCGTTCCAGGCGCGCGTGCAGCCCAAGACGCCCAATCTGTATCCGAACATGGGCACGGCTGGCATCTACTCCTCGACACTGCACTACCTGAAAACCGCGGCCGACATGGGCATCGAACAGGTCGGGCTGGACGGGGCGGCGACGGTCGCGCGCATGAAGGCGATGCCGACCGATGACGACTGCTTCGGACCCGGCCGCATCCGCGAGGACGGCCGCAAGCTGCATCCGGTCCATATCCTGCAGGCGAAGACGCCGGCCGAGAGCCGGCATGGCTGGGACCTGCTCAAGGTGGTCGCGACGCTGCCGCCGGAGGAGGCGTTCCGCCCAACCGGCGGGGTTGGCTGCAAGCTGTCGTCCACGTGACCCGCGTCACATCGGCCGGCGATCGATTGGGATAGATCGTAGCGGGCCGTGATCGTGAGCCGGCTTCGGCGCGGCAATCGAGGGCGGCATAGACTGAAACCCGTGCGTGCGATCCTGGATGGTTTCGTCGCAAGCGCTTCTCGCAATGGCGGGACGCTGCTGCAGCGAAACGAGCCTTACTGCTGCTCAAGCCAACTGTATTGTAAACGCCGCGCCAGGATAGGCCACACGATCATGACGCCATCGGAGGATCCGGACCCTCGGGTCGATACGGCAACCGCCCTTATCGAAGAATTCAAGAATATTCTCGAACCGTCGGAGCACGGCCCAGCACACAAGCCACAGCGCGAAATGTCCGACGAGGACGCTAAGCTATGGAACGGCTCCCGTGCGGCGCTATGCCTCTCGGGCGGCGGCATCCGCAGCGCCGCGTTCTCGCTCGGCGTGCTGCAGTCGCTGGCAAAGGCCGGGCTGCTGCTGGAATTCCACTATCTGTCCACCGTATCGGGCGGCGGCTATACGGGGGGTTGGCTCGCCGCAGTGATGAACCGCGACGGCGGGCTCGCGACGGCGCAGCAGGTGCTCGAGAAACCGGGAGACCCGCGTCTCGAAGGCCTGCGTGCCTATACCAATTTCATCACGCCCAGTCCGGGTCCCGGCTCGGCCGACACGCGCGCGGCGGCGGTGCTCTGGCTGCGCAACGTGCTGCTGAACTGGATGGTGTTCGGTCCCGCAATGCTCGCGATCGCCGCGTTGCCGGCGCTCTATGCCATGGCGATCGGCGCCGGGCTTCAAACACTGGGCGGCGCGGCTGCTGGCTCGATTGGGCTGCTCGCGCTGCTGATCGCCACCTTCAATTCCTGCCGCCTGATCCCGGCCCATAGCTTCCCGTCCCCATCGAACAGTGCGACGGCCGGCGCACACTATCTCCGGACGATCAGCCTCGGCATCGTGCTCCCGGCGCTGGTCTGGGCCATCCTGGCGCCCGTCGCGTTCAGCGCAACGTCGAACCCGCTGCCGCTCAAGTTCGTCGGCCCCCCGCCACCCAGCGACGCCATCAGCCTACTTGCCATCGGCGCCTTCGCGGCCCTGCTGCTCGGCTATTTCGGCGCCTGGATCGCCGTGGGCCGCCAACGTCGACCCGGCTTTTCCTCCAATTTCGGCTGGTGGCTCATCGCGTCGGGACTCGCAGCCGCGCTGCTGCAGATGGGCATTCGGCTCGGCCAATCGCTCCATGCCGAGTGGCTGGCAGTGCTGGGGCCACTCTGGGTCATCGGCGCGCACGTGCTGCAGAGCACGATCTATGTCGGCCTGCGATCGACCCGGCAATATGCCGATCTCGACCGGGAATGGCTCGCTCAGCTCAACAGCGACAAGCTCGTGCCCGCGCTGCTGTGGGCGGCGCTCGCAGCGGCGGCCTTGTTGCTGCCGCTCTATGTCTCGAGCGTCTGGGCGACCGCGGCGGCGCTCGTGAGCGGGCCCGGCGGCGCTTGGCTCGGCAGCAGCGCGAGATCCTTGTTTGGGAGCAAGACGCCGCCGGGTTCGGTCGCTGCGTGGCTGACGGGCATCCTGGTCGAGGCCGCAATCACCGCCGCAACACTCGTCTTCCTGGCACTGCTGCTGATGGCTCTTGCCGAGGCTGCAACCGGGCTGGCCGCCTATGCGGTCGGCAACGAAGCGCTGGCGCTGATGGCGATCCTCGTCTTGAGCGCTGGCGCCGCTTGCCTGCTCGGCGCGCGCGTGAACGTCAACCGCTTCTCGCTGCACGGCGTCTATCGCAACCGCCTCGTGCGCGCGTTCCTCGGCACCGCACGCCTGACCGGCCGAAATCCGGAGCCGTATACGAAGTTCGATCCCAGCGACAATCTGCGGATGAAGGACCTCTACCCGGCCGCCGACGCGATGCCCGCGGGCAGCCCGGAGCAACGGGACGCCCACGAAGCCCGGCGCGGCAGGCTGTTCCCGGTGGTGAACGCCACGCTGAACCTGACGGTGCCAAAGCGGACCGCGTGGAGCGAGCGCAAAGCCGCTCCGTTCACGATCACGCCGTTCCGTTCCGGGGCCGACTGCCTGTTTTTGAAAGGCCGCAAAGGCGTCTTCACGCGCACAGACACCTACGGCGGCGGCGAGGAGGAGGGCCCCGTCGGCGACGATACCAGCGGCTTCACCCTCGGCGGCGCCATGACCATCTCAGGCGCCGCAGTCAGCCCGAACATGGGCTACCACACGCGTCCCGCGGTCGCCTTCATCATGACGCTGTTCGATGTGCGCCTCGGCGCCTGGATGCCAAACCCGGCAAAAACGTCGGACCGCCGCCGGCTGAACCAAGGCCGGCCGAACAATGCGCTGTTCGCGCTCGCCGCCGAGATGCTGGGCCGCGCCGACGATCAGCGCGACAACATCTACCTCTCCGACGGCGGGCATTTCGACAACCTTGGCCTGTACGAGATGCTGCGGCGCGAGTGCCGCACGATCGTCGTCATCGATGCAAGCGAGGACGGCGGCTTCCTATATGCCGATCTCGGCGACAGCGTGCGCCGCGCGGCGATCGACCTCGGGGCGGTCCTGGAGTTCTCGCCAGCCGTCCGCCACACGACCAAAAAGCTGCCGAAGGAAGGGGCCTGCGCGACCATCGCCTACCGCAGCGGCGCGGTTGGCAAGCTGGTCTACCTGAAGCCATGGCTGACTGCCGACATGCCGGCCGACGTGATGGCCTACGCCGCCGCCCATACGTCCTTTCCGCACGAATCCACCGCCGACCAGTTCTTCACCGAAAGCCAGTTCGAGAGCTACCGCCACCTCGGCGCCTTCCTCGGCAGTTCCGCGTTCGGCGCCGCGGGTTCACTCGACACCTGGCTCGCCACCGCGGCGCAGCGGCAGAATGGTGAGGAAAACGACGCTCCGTGACCCAGGTCACAGTGCCCGGCCGGGCTGGTCACTAAGCATCCTCCCCGGGTCCCAGTGGGGCCGCCGCAAGGGAAGCGTCATGTAGCACGATGTTTGGATTATAGTGGTATGCGCCGTCGTCATCGCGCTGGTTCACCGCGACCTCGGTTTCGCCTGGCCGTCCAAGAATGCGCCGCTCACGCCGAGCTGCATCATGGCGGCCGCGCTCGCGCTTGCCATCGGCATCTTGTGCGA
>CAXTJW010000196.1:0-7102 GCA_964244305.1 uncultured Acetobacteraceae bacterium | reverse complement strand
GCGTGGCACAAGCGTTCGATATCATTGTGGCAGGGGCCGGGCCGGTCGGCTTGGCATTCGCCGCGTCCATGGCCGGAGCCGGGCTGCGGATCGCGCTGGTCGACCCGCAGGCGGAAACAGCCCTGGCGGACCCAGCCGATGACGGGAGAGAAATCGCGCTGACCGATCACAGCGTCACGATGCTGGCGGCGCTGGGCGCCTGGGCCAAGATCCCGGCGAGCCAGATCGCGCCGCTGCGCCGCATGCAGGTGCTCAACGGACCCTCCGCCTACGCCATGCAGCTTGGGCACAAGGGGATGGGCAGCGACATGCTGGGGCGGTTCGCGCCCAACCATTGGCTCCGGCGCAGCCTGCACGCCGTTGTGCGGGACCTCCCAGGCATGGCCATCCTGCCGGGCCTGTCGGTCGCCGCGGTGCGGGCCTCGAGGGATGGCACGGCGGCCACCCTGTCCGACGGCCAGGTGCTGACAACGGCATTGGTCGTCGCGGCCGACACAAGGCGGTCGCGGCTGCGTCAGCAACAGGGCATCGGCGCGGCGCTGCACGACTACCGGCAACGGATGCTGGTCTGCCCGGTCGCGCATGCCCTCCCCCACCACGAGACGGCCACGGCCTGGTTCGAGTATGGCCAGACCCTGGTGACGCTGCCGCTGAACGACGGCCGGTCCTCCGCCGTGATGACGGTCGGCGAGGCCGACGCGACCGCCCTGCTGCGGATGGACGACGCGGCGTTCGGCCGCGAGCTGACACAGCGCTACCGTGGCCGGCTGGGCGCCATGCGGCCGGTCGGCGCGCGGCATGCCGTGCCGGTGGTGACGGCCTATGCCGCCCGGTTCGTCGGCCGGCGCTTCGCCCTGCTGGGGGACGCCGCGGTCGGCATGCACCCGACGACGGCGCACGGCTTCAACTTCGGGCTGCTCGGGCAGCACGCATTGGCGCGGGAACTGCGGGCCGCATTGGCGGCCGGGCGGGACGTGGCCGACCCGGCCGCCCTGGCGCGCTACGAGGCGGCGCACCGTGCCGAGACGCGGCTGTTCTTCGCCGGGGCGGAGGCGCTGATGCGGCTCTACGCGGCCGGCGACAGCCTGCCGGCGCGCCTGCTGCGAAACGGGGCGTTGCGGCTGGGCAACCTGCCCCCGCTGCGGAATGCCCTGGCGGCGCGGATGCGCGACCCTGACAAAGGTCCCCTCGGGGCCGCCTTCAGGGCCTGAAGGCCGGAAAGCTCTCCGGCGACAACCCGTCGATCGACCGCTTCGCCCAGTCGCCCTTCGCCGTCCCCGCCCACATCGTCTCCGCCGCCTGCTGCACCGCCGCGGACAGGGCGGCAAGGTCGTGCCCGGGGATCGAGCCGTCCCGCATGATCCACTCGCCATCCACGATCGAGCTGTTCAGGTCCTCCGCCTGCGCCGAATAGACGATGTTGCGGATCGGATCGCGAAGCGGCGTCATGAACATGCTCCGCCCTTCCCACAGCAGAAGGTCCGCCTTGGCGCCGGGCGCGATCCGCCCGAGATCGTCGCGTCCCAGCGCCTTCGCGCCGGCCAGCGTCGCCGCGTTGAACACGTCCGCCGCCGTCGCGACCTCGGTGCGCCGGTCGACGATCTTGCTCACCACTGCGGTCCAGCGCATCGCTTCGATCATACTTTGCGGGCAGGTGTCGGTGGCGATGGTCATGTTGACGCCGCGCGCCAGATAGCGGGCGAAACTTTCCATCGCGATGCCGCGCCGCGCGAACACCCATACGGCATGGGCGACTGCCGTTCCGGTATCGGCCAGGATGCCGATGTCGTCCGCGTGGTAGTTGGTCCAGCTGCTGCCGCCCGGCATGATCGCGTGGCCGAGGATGACGTCCGGTCCCAAGAAGCCGATATCCCGCAGCCATTCGATAGGCGTGCAACCGTGGCGCCGGGTCATCTCGGTGAATTCCGGCACCGATTGCGACGTGTGCAGCGCGAGCGGCACCCGCATCTCGGACGCGATCGCGCGCGTTCGCCGCAACAGGTCTTCCGAGCAGGTGTCGACCTGCATCGGCGTGAGGAATCCCTTGATGCGGCCGTTGAACGCGCCGTCATGGTCCTCGATGAACTTCACCGCCGCATCGAGCGCCGCCCGCCCGTCATCGGGCAGCCAATCGTATTTCACCGAGCGCCCATCGTCCGTATACCAGCGCCCGGAGCGATGCCCCTGCCCGACATAGGTCCGCAGCCCGGCCTTGCCCGCGATCTCGACCACATCCTCGCCGCAACTGCCGATCTCCATCACCGTCGTCGTGCCGGTGCGGATCATCTCCGGCACGGAATAGGCGATGCAGGCACAGCGCATCTCTTTGGTAATCGAGACATTACGCGCCGTCAGGAACTCGAACAGCCCGGACAAATAGAAATTCCGTGGCCCGCGGTCCTCGACGAAGCTCTTGTCGAGCGGCGACTCCGTCATGTGGACATGCGTGTTGATGAAGCCGGGCGTCACCACTTTGTCCGGCGCGTCGACCACCTCGGCGACGGCGCCATCGAACGACTTGCCGACATGGATGATCTTGTCATCCTCCCAGACGACCACCCCGTCGCGCAGATGCCGATGGCCTCCGTCCTGGAACGCAATGATATGGCCGGCCTTGATCATCCGACGCGTCATGCCGGTCCCCCCTTAAATCGTCGACAAAACCGTAGCCCTGTGAAGGATATTGCTCAATGCTGGCGCGGCGTTTCCTGTTGCCCTGACTGGAGTTCAGCCTATGCCGACCGTCACTCGCCGCGCCGTGCTCGCAGGGACGGCTGCCCTTGCCGTTCCGTCCATTGGCCGCGCCGCCGGGCTGACGACGCTGCGCTTCTCGCCGCAACAGGACCTTGCGGTGCTCGATCCCGTCGCGACGACGGCCTACATGAGCCGCAACCACGGCTACATGGTGTTCGATACGCTCTATGGCATGAATGGGCAGTTCCAGCCGCAGCCGCAAATGGTCGACGGCCATACGGTCGAGGGCGACGGCAGGCTGTGGACCCTCACACTGCGCGAGGGCCTGGCCTTCCATGACGGCAGCCGAGTGCTCGCCCGCGATTGCGTTGCCAGCATCCGCCGCTGGGCCAAGCGGGACCCGTTCGGCGCCACGCTGATGGACGCTACTGATGAATTATCTGCCCCAGACGACCGGACCATCCGCTTCCGCCTGAAGCAGCCCTTTCCGCTGCTGCCCATGGCGCTCGGCAAGGCTGGGGTTCCCGTTTGCGCGATGATGCCGGAGCGTTTGGCCAATATCGACGCGTTCAAAGCCGTCACCGAGATGGTCGGCAGCGGCCCGTTCCGCTATGTCGCCGACGAGCGCGTGCCGGGCTCATTGAACGTCTACCGCAAGTTCGAGGGCTACGTGCCCCGGCCCGGCAACGTTGCGGCTGGCTGGACCGCTGGGCCGAAGCTGGTGCATTTCGACCGGGTCGAGTGGGCCTATATCCCCGATCCCGCCACCACCACCAACGCGACACTCAACGGTGAGGCGGTCTGGCAGGAATACGCCTACGCCGATCAGCTGCCGATTTTACGACGGGGCAAGAACGTCACCGTCGCGGTCAACGACAAGACCGGCTTCGTCAATATGATACGCCTGAACGAGCTGCAGCCGCCGTTCGACAACCCGGCGGTCCGGCGTGCGCTGTGGTCCGCCATCGATCAGAACTCGTTCATGGAGGCCATCGTCGGCAGCGAGGACGCTTCGCTGGTCCGCAATCCGCTGGGGTTCTTCGGCCCCGGCACGCCCATGGCCTCCGACGCCGGTCTGAGTGCGCTGACCTCCAAGCGCGACCCCGAACGCGCCAAGCAGGCGCTCAAGGACGCGGGCTATCGCGGCGAGACGGTGTTGCTCATGGTCCCGTCGACTTCGCCGGCGCTCGCGGCCATCGGCGAGGTCGCTGCGGATATGTTCAAGCGCTGCGGCATGGCCGTCGAGCTTTACGCGGTCGAGTTCAACGCGATGCTGTCGCGCCGGGTTCGCAAGGAGCCGGTCGCCGACGGTGGCTGGAGCGCCTATGTCACGAACTGGGTCGGCCTCGATTGGCTCAATCCAGCCGTCCATATTTCGCTCCGCGGCAACGGCGAGGCGGCCGCACCCGGCTGGCCCACCTCTGCCAAGATCGAGGAACTGCGGGCGCAGTGGCTTGCCGCCGCAGACCTTGCCATGCAGCAAGCGGTTTGCCGCCAGATCCAACTGCAGGCGTTCGAAGATGTCCCGTACTACCCGGTCGGAGCCTTTCTTCAGCCCACCGCCTACCGGAACGACAAGATCACAGGCCTGAACGAGGGCTTCGCCACCTTCTGGAACGTGCGGCCCGCATGAGGCGGCCTGAAAGGTTCTGCTGCAGATCGCGAGGCGTGCCGCGAGGGGTCGAGGGTTGCCCGGTGATTTGATGCGGTTATCCCTGGCGTTTCCGATGCCTCGCGATCGATTATACAACCTTGTTCCGTTGGGGGCAGTCGTATGCCGCCAAGCTCAAACAGCGTTGGGCTCGGCAGGCACCGTATGCAGCGGTTCAGGGGTCAATATCCGTGCCCCCGTAAGTAGGCGTCCAACGCAGCCGCCATGACTGCCTGCTTTTGGGAGCCTGTTGTTTTCGTCATGCTCTCAAGTCGCTCAACTAAAGCCAGTGGAGCTTTTATCGAGAGTTGGACCATTATCTCACGACGGGGTGCGGGTGGAATGGGCGGCAACGGTATCGACTGTGGTGTTTTGCGAGACTTCTGCTCCGGACTAGATGGGTCTTGGCCCCCTACCTCTCTGACGGCTCTAATGTCATGAGGCTCGTCATCGGGCATCTCGAGAGTGGTTAGCCGCTTACCTGTCGCCATTAGCCTGTCCTGCCTTTCTTACTATGCGACAACACTCCTGTGTCGATATCTAGCATGGATTCGGGCTGCTCAGCGACTCCGAGACGCCAAGCCACATATCGCCAAAGGTGTCGAAACTCGTCAGCTGCTGCCGAACCCGGCGCTGTTTCACCGATCGTTTGCCCGCTTCCCCGAGTTGCCGGAATAGCTTCTGCCCGGTGAATTGTAGGTTCTGCGAGTTCGCCACGGTGGACGAGAGCGTTCGCGGCCGATCGCGTGGATACGGCCCCTTTCTGAGCAGCATTAAGGACGAAGGCCCCTGCCCTACCTGCAGCTTTCACGACTTTTAGGGTCTCACCTACAGCGTCCAGGTCATCTTGTGTTGGGCGGACCGGCATAAGTACTAAGTCTGCGGCGGTGATGCAAGCTTCCACGTCCCGATCGGTCGCAGGTGCCGTATCAATGATGCAGATCTTGTATCCTGCTCGCTCTGCGGTCGCTAGGGCCGCTTTCAGCTTGGAGATTGGTAGCGGCAGCTTCTCGTCTCCGACCAGCCGTCTTATGTTGCTCGGTGTGACAGGCTCTGTATTTACGAGGGAATGAAGCAGACGGGGCTCCTCCCCATCTCGTCTGGACCACCACTGAGCCAGGCCAAGCATCGGGTCGCCGTCAACGATGCAGACTGGTCCGAACCCTTGTGAGATCGCCTCGACGGCTAGATGTCGAGCTAATGTGCTTTTGCCGCCCCCACCCTTCCGGCTTGCGATCGTGACAATTTTCATTTTGGGCGACCTTCTACTCTGGCAGTAACACGTTAAGCTACCAGCCTTACAGGCGCAACGCAAAGCTACTAAGCACGGTAGAAAGACAGACAGACAGAAAGAAAGCTAGTTCGGCTTACGGCAATCTGAACAATCAGAAAACCGTGGAGGGATACTACAAGGCCTCCGTGGCTGGGACTCCGACAGCGCAGCGCATACGCGACTCAGAGAATAGGACGCACAACGGTCGCATGAAACTCAGCCCTCTGGGTCATAATCTTGCTGGCGTATAGAGGGAGTTAGAGGGAAGCGCAGCTGTCTTTCTAGAAAGAAAGCTGTCCAGACAATTAGGTAGCAGTCTGGCATTGTGGGCAGGCGGCAGTAATAGTGGTCGTACGATCGACAAGAATGCAAACTAATTAGAATGATAGGCTTGCGGCTAACGCGCATACCGATCACGCAAGCAGGTAGTCTGCCGGACTCGTGGATAAAAGGCCAGGCCGACTTCCTGCCGCTCTCACTTGCACAATTGAGCGCTACATTGGTGTCTTAGTTGGGTTGTGGGCGTAAAGCGCTAGGTCAGAAATCTGCATCAGACCCGCTGCGAAACTTAGCAGCCCCACACCCCCCCGCAATCGAAGCGCCAAAGTCTCCGACGTGTGCATGATGCCCGGCAAAGGCGGCTGCAAAGCGCACTATATAGGTATCCTCGACCAGATACAGGGAACAAAAGGCGTTCTCAGATCCGTCCATGCGGGGCATTGTCATGCAAAAGCTTGAGCCAGATAGGAGGGCAACCGCCCAAGCCAGCGCCTTTTCAAGAATACACGTCTACGCCGGCACACTTGTACGCAGTCGCCTGAAAGCAAAGGTGTAGCACTGAAGAGCGGACGCCTGATTAACCTCCCGATTCTCACATCGGCCGATCAGCCTACAATGCCGCGCCTATAAAGCGCCAAGTCGCTATGGAGTCACTTGCGAGAGGGGAGGGAGGTGAAGAATTCTGCGCCGGCCTCATGCCTACCGTGAGGAAAAGCCCGCCGAGATGTCTCTCGTCGCAGACAACGCGTTCTCGCAAACAAACGTCCTACTCCCCCGCGGGGAACGAAGAATGGACCGATATTCATGGAGGAGCTGGATATAACTGACTCAGGCGGGAGAACGTGCCTCGCCTTGTTCGCTAAAGCGCGACATCGCTCAACCCATTCCGTTTACACGTAGTCCAGCCGTGCCTGCGCAGCAACTGCCTAAAACGCTGCCACCCTGGCACGCGCCATAGCAAGCTCTTAGTTTTACCCGTTATAACTCAGATTAGAATGACAGCGAAATGGGCGCAGCCTGCAGCCCGTCGTAGCATATTACCGCGTCCCCACCGACCGCCAGGGCCGGTCCGAGCTAGCACCTGATGCCCAGCGGAAACGCTGCACCCAATAGCAGCCCAGAACGACGTGAAGGTGGTCGAGGCGTTTACCTAATACCAGCCGCCCTATGCCGTGACTGGTTTGGTCCAGGCTCGGGTTGCGATG
>CAXTJW010000195.1:0-7118 GCA_964244305.1 uncultured Acetobacteraceae bacterium | reverse complement strand
CTGGAGAAGCTCGACGCGCGGCAGGGTTTCGATCCCGACCAGGGCACGGTGCAGCCCTACAACAAGGCCTTCATGACGCCGACCGCGAACCGATGAACCGCCGGATACAGCGCGTCGATGCCGCCACCCTGCGCGGATGGATCATGGATGGGCGCGAGCTGGCCATCCTGGACGCGCGCGAGGAGGGCGAGTTCGGCGCCAGCCACCTGTTCTGGGCGGTGCCGTGCCCGCTGTCGCACGCCGAGCTGCGGGCACCCGTCCTGCTGCCGCGCATCGCCACCCGCATTGTCTGCGTCGATGATGAGGGCGGGGACGGGGATGAAGGCGGGGACGGGCGCGGCCCGGCGGAACGGCTGGCGGAGTATTTGGCCAGCCAGGGTGCTGTCGACCTATACGTGCTGGACGGCGGCACGCCCGCCTGGGAAGCGGCCGGGTTCGTGCTGTTCAGCGGCGTGAACGTGCCGAGCAAGGCGTTCGGCGAGTGGGTCGAGCACCATTACGGCACCGAGAGCGTCGACGCGGCCGAGCTCAAGGCGTGGATCGACAGCGGGCGCGACATGGTCGTGCTCGACAGCCGGCCGCTGGACGAATTCCGCCGCATGTCGATCCCGGGCGGCGTCAACGTGCCCGGCGGCGAGCTCGCCTACCGCATCGGCGACCTCGCGCCCGATCCGGCCACCACGATCGTCGTCAACTGCGCCGGCCGCACCCGCAGCATCATGGGCGCCGAGAGCCTGCGCCGCGCCGGGGTGCCGAATCCCGTCGTGGCGCTGCGCAACGGCACCATGGGATGGAGACTCGCCGGGCTGGAATGCGAGCGTGGGCAGACCCGGCGCTACAGGCCCGGCCGGCCGGCGACCGCTGACCTGGCGCTCGAGCGTGCCCGCGCCTTTGCCGAGGCGTCGGGCGTCGGCGTGATCGGCCCGCTCGACCTCGAGCGCTACGCGGACGATCCGGACCGCACGCTCTATGTGCTGGATGTGCGCGACCCCGCCGAGTTTGCCGAGATGCACCGCCCGGGCAGCCGCAATGCACCCGGCGGACAGCTCATTCAGGCGACCGACCAGTGGATTGCCGTCCGCGGCGCCCGCATTGCGCTGCTGGACGACGACGGCGTGCGCGCCCGCATGGCCGGCGCCTGGCTGCGGCAGATGGGCTTCTGGGACGTGTTCGTGGTCGAGGGCGGCCTGCTTGACCTCGACCCGGTCGCGGTGATGACGCCGTCGCTGCCCGATGCCGAGCTGGTGGCCCCGACTGCGAGCCTCGATGACGCGCTGGTTGTGGACCTGGCGCGCAGCGTCGACTTCCGTGCGGGGCACATCCCCGGCGCGGTATGGGGCATCCGCACGCGGCTCGACGCGTTGGCCGGACGGCTCGCCGGGGCGAAGCGGGTCGTGGCGACCTCGTCCGAGGGCATGCTGGCCCGGCTTGCGGTCGCGGAGCTGCGGGGCCTGACCTCAGCACCGGTCCAGGTCCTGGACGGCGGCACGGCGGCATGGATCGCCGCCGGGAATACGCCCGCCGCGGACCGCAACGATCCGCCGGATGCGGCCTGCGTCGACTTTTATCTGCGCCCCTACGACCGCAACTCGGGCATCGAGGCGGCGATGCAGGCCTATTTGTCCTGGGAGATCAACCTGGTGCACGAGATCGAGCGTGACGGCACCGTGGCGTTTGGATCATAATGTTCAGGTAATGAAATCTGGATCATGAGCGGCCTGTGGCGGCGTGGCGCTGGGTTGCTGCTCGACGTCCTGCTGCCGCCGCAGTGCCTGACCTGTGATGCGCCGGTGGGTGCGCCGGGCCAGTTTTGCGCCGATTGCTTCCGCCGGACTGCCTTCGTGACCGACCCGTGCTGCGGGTGCTGCGGCCGGCCGTTCGGCTCGCCGGGGCAGGGGGGCGTGTCGGGGCTCTGCTCGGAGTGCCGGGCGCATCCACCGGCCTGGACCGCCGCCCGCGCCGCGCTGCGCTACGACGACCAGACCCGGCGCATCCTGCTGCCGTTCAAGCACGGCGACCGCATCGAGATTGCGCAGGCGCTGGCGCCGCACATGGCGCGGGCGGGGGCCGTGTTGTTGCGCGCGGCGGATTGGCTGGTTCCGGTGCCGCTGCATCGAGGCCGGTTGCTGTCGCGCCGCTACAATCAATCGGCGCTGCTGGCCCAGGCTTTGTCGCGGATTACGAAGCGTCCCATGGTGTTGGACGGTCTGCGCCGGACGCGCGCAACGGCGTCGCTCGGGCGGAAGTCCGGTTTGGAGCGCAAAACGGAGGTCGCCGGCGCATTCTCCGTCCGCCCATCGCGGCAGGTGCAGCTTGCGGATGCGCGGGTGCTGCTGATCGACGACGTGATGACCTCCGGCGCCACGGCGGACGCCTGCGCCCGTGCGCTGCTGGCGGGCGGCGTGGCCAGGGTCGACCTGCTGGTGGCGGCGTGCGTTGCAGGCCAGCCGGTGGATTAGTGATGCAAATTCGACGAAAGCGTGCGTCCGACTTTCGCCATTAGTGCCGATACACAGAAATCTCACTTGGTTGCCCTGGCGAGTGCGGGAGGACGGGCCGACCCGCGAGCGGCTTTCCGCCAGGACCGATTTCGAGCTGAAGCAGCTCCAGGATGGATGAGAAGTGCGTCGCCAATGGGGTCGATTAAGGGTGGTATTTGGTCGCGACCTCCTCTGCGAGGTCGAAGAGCACCTGAATGTTGGAGTTTGATCCCGCTAATGCGGGGGCGACTTTGCTCTTTTTGGGTCGAATCCAGGCGCTGTAACTGAAAGCGGTAATTCACCTGAGCATAGTCCTGGTGTCAAACGTTCTATCGTGGTCGTAATATAGCCGCATACTACTTTATTAAATTCGGCAATCCACGCAGGAGAGGGCTCGTCCGCTTTGACTCGGCAGTCGTTCGGGTTCGGGACTGCAGTGCCCAATTTGGCGTTTACCGCAGCAGTCGAGCGTTCTGCTGCCTGGCGGACAAACTCCGTCGTATATTCCAGATAAGGTGGGAAAGGAGGATTGATCGGGCGCCCTTCCGCAATAAGTGCTGCGATTATGCGATGTGGCAAATTGATCGAGTTCTTGTCTGCGATGCTTTGTTGGAACACGTCACTGCTGAAGAAGGTTGCTCCCCAAGCGCCTTGTGCCATGAAGGCTTCTTCGGGAATGACTTGAAACATGGGGGCTCGATTTGTAATGGCCTCTTGATCATAAAGGCCTTGGGCCTGGAGCTTCTGTAACAAAGGTGAATTCGCGAACACCTCGTCCGGAATGAGCTTGAACGGTTTTGAAGCTTCCACAGTGCCTAATTCCCTCGTACATGCGCACCAGATAACAACATCAAACCGTTGTTCGGTGCACGGAGTAAAGCGTCATAAAGCGTTTGGGCTATGTCACTTGCTCAGCGCATGTCGCACGACTAAATTCCGTGCAGATTTTAAAACGGCTGGCTGATGCAACGATGCTCTCGGCGCGAATACAGTGGGGGTTAAACCTCGAATTATTCCTTCAACCAACAGCCAGAACCTCTGTGCAGAGGCACTAGCCTTTGTTTGGTGGATCAATTCAGCTAACGCCTGGAAACGAAGTGTTAGAACCAGACCACCGGCGCATCTTGCATGCGCGCCCTCCGGTCCCAATCCTCCAACAATCCTTGGAGAGACCAATGCCCAAA
Source organism: uncultured Acetobacteraceae bacterium (assembly GCA_964244305.1). GTDB lineage: Bacteria > Pseudomonadota > Alphaproteobacteria > Acetobacterales > Acetobacteraceae > CAHJXG01. The sequence goes on along the minus strand of CAXTJW010000195.1, from coordinate 3,454 downwards.
ATCGAGATTTATACCCAGCCCTGGTGCCCCTATTGCAGCCGGGCCGTGAACCTGCTGCAGAAAAAAGGCGTGGAGTTCCACGAGATCAAGGCGCCGCACGGCACGCCGCAGCGCGAGGAGGCGACCGCGCGATCCCACCAGACCAGCGTGCCGCAGATCTTCATCGATGGCCGGCATATCGGCGGTTGCGACGACCTGGTCGCGCTGGACCGTGCCGGGAAGCTCGATCCGCTGCTCGCCGCCGCCTGAGCGCCTGCGGACCCCCGCCTTGTGCAGCATTTTCGCTGGGCCATGTTATAGGGGTAAGTCGAACCCTGTTTACATGGATGAGGAATGATCCACTACCAGTTGCGATGCAGCGCCGACCATACGTTCGACGGGTGGTTTCGCGACAGCGCGGCTTTTGACGCACAGGCGCAGCAGGGCTTGGTGTCCTGCCCAGCCTGCGGCGACACCACCGTGAACCGTGCGCTGATGGCGCCACGCATCACGAAAGGCATCGCCGTCGTCGACCCGACCGGCGCCGCCGCACCCGCGCCAATTCCGGAAAAGGCCGGCGTCGCGGTTCCGGACCACGTGCGCGCGATGCTGCAGAAGCTGCGAGCCGACGTGGAGCGGAACTGCGACTACGTCGGCCCCGGTTTCGCCGAGGAAGCCCGGCGCATCCATAACGGTGAGAGCGACAAGCGCGGCATCTACGGCGAGAGCACTCCCGAACAGGCCGAGGCGCTGGCCGACGAGGGCATCGAGGTCGCCCGCATCCCCTGGATCCCCCGCGCCGATAGCTAGCGCCTTTCCAGCATGGCGATGTAGTTCACCGCCAGGTCCGCGCCCGCATGCCATCCCCGGGACCGCACGTCGAACAGCATGCCGCTGATATCCGTCAGCGGCAGCCCGGCCGATTTGCCATATGCGCCGAGCTCGGTGGGCGTCACGAACCGCCGCCAGTCATGCGTGCCGACCGGCAGCATCCGCAGCACGTACTCGGCCCCGAGCTTCGCCACTGCGAGCGAGCGCAGCGTGCGGTTGAGAGTGGACACGAACAGCAAGCCGCCGGGTTCAAGCAGTCGGGCCAGCAGGCGTAGGAACGCGGCCGGGTCGGTGACATGCTCGATGACTTCGAGCGCGGTCACGACGGAGAAACGCGCGCCCTCCGCCACAAGATCCTCGGCGGCGCCGGCGCGATACGATAATGACAAATCCTGACCGGCCGCATGCGCCTGCGCCGCCGCCACCGCATCCGCCGCCGCGTCGAGGCCGAGCACGTCGTAGCCCAACCGCGCAAGCGCCTCCGCCGCAAGCCCGGCGCCGCAGCCGATATCGAGCAGCCGCACCGGCAAAGCACCCCGCGCCCGGATACGCCGGTCGATCCAGTCAACCCGCAGCGGGTTCATCGCATGCAGCGCACGCATGGGACCGGACGAATCCCACCACTCCGCCGCCAATGCATCGAACCGCGCGACTTCTTCTGCAACGACCGATCCGGCTTTGTGTATCATGGGGCGGATGCTGGGTTGCGCGTCTCTCATGTTGCCCTGCGCTGTTTTCGATGAGTAAGTGGCCTGGGATTAAGTGACCTGGGAGTCAGTGACCCCGGAACATGTGACCCGGCAGGGGCGTCGCCGCAACAGCCGGATCAGCGATGAGGAGGCATGAAGCAGGCATGGCGCGGATCGTGATGAAGTTCGGCGGGACCTCGGTGGCCGACCTCGACCGCATCCGCAGCGCTGCCAGCCGGGTGCATCGCGAGGTGGCGGCGGGGCACGAGGTCGCCGTCGTCGTCTCCGCCATGGCGGGGACCACCAACCAACTGGTCGCCTGGTGCGCTGCGCTGGCTCCGCTGCACGACGCCCGCGAATACGACACGGTGGTGGCGACCGGCGAGCAGGTCACCGCCGGCCTGATGGCGATCGCGCTGCAGGCGCTCGGCGTCAACGCGCGTTCCTGGGCCGGGTGGCAGGCCGGCGTGCACACCGACGGCGCCCACAGCAAGGCGCGCATCGAGTCGGTCGATGGACCCATCCTGCTGGCGGCGCTGGCAGCAGGGCAGGTCCCGGTTGTGGCGGGCTTCCAGGGGATCGGGCCGGACCAGCGCATCACGACTTTGGGGCGTGGCGGATCGGACACATCGGCGGTCGCACTTGCCGCCGCCCTGCATGCGGACCGCTGCGACATCTACACGGACGTGGACGGAGTATACACAACTGATCCGCGCATCACCGCCCGCGCGCGTAAATTGGCCAAAATCGCGTATGAAGAGATGCTGGAGCTCGCTTCGGTCGGGGCAAAGGTGCTGCAGGCCCGGAGCGTCGAGCTGGCAATGAAGGAGCGCGTGCGGGTTCAGGTGCTCTCGAGCTTCGCGGACGTGCCTGGGACCTTGGTGGTGGATGAGGACGAAATCGTGGAAAGCGCAATAGTATCCGGCATCGCCTACTCGCGCGACGAGGCCAAGATCACGCTGCGCCACGTGCCGGACCGACCCGGCGTCGCCGCCGCCATCTTTGGGCCCCTGGCCGAGGCGCAGGTGAACGTCGACATGATCGTGCAGAACGTCTCGGCCGACGGCACCACCGATATGACCTTCACCGTCGGCCGCGCCGACCTGCCGCGCGTGCAGGCGGTGCTGGCCCAGCACCGCGGCGCCATCGGCTCCGACATCGTGCTGGTCGACCCGGACGTCGCGAAGATCAGCGTCGTGGGCGTCGGCATGCGCAGCCATGCCGGGGTGGCCAACACGATGTTCAGCACGCTGGCGGGCAAGGGCATCAACATCCAGGTCATCTCGACCAGCGAGATCAAGGTCAGCGTGCTGATCGCAGCCGAGTATACCGAGCTCGCGGTCCGTGCCCTGCACACCGCCTACGGCCTCGATGCCTGACATCGTAATCCCGGCTGGCTATGCCGGTCTCGATGGCGCGGGCGACGAGGGCGGGACCCTCGCCGCGCGTGCCGAGTTCGATCGGCTGTCCGAACGTGGCCGGCGGTTCCTGGGCAGCCGGGTCGCGATCATGGGCGGCGCCATGAGCTGGGTCAGCGAGCGGACCCTGGTGTCCGCCATCAGCAACGCCGGCGGCTTCGGCGTCATCGCCGGCGGCTCCATGGGGCCGGACGCGCTGGCGCACGAGATCGCCGCCACCCAGGCGCTCACGACCCGGCCGTTCGGCGTCAACCTGATTACCATGCATCCGCGCTTGCTGGACCTGATCCAGGTCTGCCTGCGCGCCGGCGTCGGCCATATCGTGCTGGCCGGCGGCGTGCCGAGCGGCGCCGCGGTGCGCGCCGTGAAGGATGGCAGCCGCCTGGTGTGCTTCGCCTCCGCCCTCGTGCTGGCGCGGCGCATGGTGCGGCTCGGCGCCGACGCCCTGGTGATCGAGGGCTCGGAGGCCGGCGGCCATATCGGCCCGGTGTCGCTCGCGGTGCTGGCGCAGGAGATCCTGCCGCATGTCACCGAGGT
>CAXTJW010000194.1:0-7141 GCA_964244305.1 uncultured Acetobacteraceae bacterium | reverse complement strand
GTGGTGCGCGAGTTGCGCGGGCGGAAGTTCATGAAGATCATCTCGCTCGCGCCCGAGGTTCTGTAATGGCCGCACGCATACGCAAGGGCGATACGGTTGTCGTGATCACTGGCGCCGACAAGGGCAAGCGCGGCGAGGTGCTGACCGTGTTGCCTAAGGATGGCCGTGCGATCGTGAAAGGTGTCAACGTCGCTAAGAAGCATACCAAGCCGCAAGGCATGGGCAAGCCGGGCGGCATCATCGAGCAAGAGGCGCCAATCCACCTGTCGAACATCATGCTGGTGGATCCCAAGACCGACAAACCGACCCGCGTCGGGTTCCGGTTGCTGGACGACGGCCGCAAGGTCCGCGTCGCCCGGCCCGGCGGCGCCGTGATCGAAGGCTGAAGCGAATGAGCGAGACAACTGAGGCTTCGACGGCCGGCCGCATTGCGCGTGAGATGCCGCGCATGCAGCAACGTTACAATTCCGAGATCAGGGCCAAGCTGCAGACGGAGTTCAACTACAAGAACTCGATGCAGGTGCCGAAGCTCGAGAAGATCGTAATCAACATGGGTGTCGGCGAGGCTGCCGGCGACCAGAAAAAGCTGGACGCGGCACTGGCGGAGCTAACGCTGATTGCCGGGCAGAAGCCGGTAAAGACGCTGGCGAAAAAAGCGATCGCTGGGTTTAAGATCCGCGAAGGCCTGCCCATCGGCTGCAAGGTCACGTTGCGCAAGTCGCGGATGTTCGAGTTCCTGGACCGTTTGGTCACGATCGCCCTGCCGCGCGTGCGCGACTTTCGCGGCATTCCGGCCGGCAAGGGCTTCGACGGCCGCGGCAATTTCGCCATGGGCCTGAAGGAGCAGATCATCTTCCCGGAAATCGAATACGATAAAGTGACCGATATCCGCGGCATGGACATCGTGTTTGTGACGACTGCGAAGACGGATGCGGAGGCGAAGGCGCTGTTGAAGGCGTTTGACGTCCCGTTTGCCGCCTGAGCCTGATTTCAACGCGTTTGGAATACCACCGTCTTCCGGGTTCGGACGCGGCAGGTTCCGAGGAGTATAGCAGATGGCCAAGACATCAGCGGTGAACCGCAACCTGAAGCGGGAACGCATGGCGTCCCGCGACAAGTCGAAACGGGCCGACTTGAAGGCGCAAGTCATGGACCGGACAGCCCCGGTGGAGGAGCGGTTCGAGGCGTCGATGAAGCTCGCGCAACTGCCGCGCAACGGGGCGGCGGTACGGGTTCGCCTGCGCTGCGCGTTGACCGGGCGGCCGCGCGGCAACTACCGGAAGTTCAAGCTGTCCCGCAACATGCTGCGCGCCTTGGCCAGTTCGGGCCAACTGCCCGGCATGGTCAAAGCGAGCTGGTAGGGGAGCAGCCCGATGTCGATGTCCGATCCTTTGGGTGACATGATCACCCGCATCCGCAACGCTCAGCGCAGCCGACATACCGTGTGCGTCGCGCCAGCGTCCAAGCTGCGCGCCAACGTGCTGGAAGCGTTGAAGCGCGAGGGGTTCATCCGCGGCTATGCGGCCGAGGAGACTCGTCCCGGCGTAGCGCAGTTCCGCATCGAGCTGAAATACAGCGAGGGCGAGCCGGTGATCAAGGAGATCACCCGCGTGTCTAAGCCCGGCCGGCGCGTCTATTCCAAGATCAAGGAGCTGCCCCGAGTCTATGCCGGGCTCGGCGTTTCGATCCTATCGACCCCACGGGGCGTTTTGAGCGACGGCGAGGCGCGCGCTGCCAATGTTGGCGGCGAAGTCTTGTTCCGCGTCTTCTAAGGGGGGCACAGGATGTCTCGTATCGGTAAATATCCCGTCGATGTGCCGGCTGGCGTGCAGGTGGCGGTTGTGGACCGCGTGCTGACGACCAAGGGCAAGCTCGGCACCATGTCGCTGCCCTTGACCGACCATGTCGATGCGACGATCGAAAACAACCAGGTCACGATCAAGCCGCGCAGCAACGAGAGTCAGGCGCGGATGATGTGGGGCACGACGCGCGCGCTGCTGGCGGCGATGGTTCAAGGCGTTTCGGTCGGCTATACCAAGACGCTGGAGATTACCGGAACCGGGTTCCGCGCCAGCGTGCAAGGCAAGAACCTGGTGATCAACCTGGGTTTCTCGCATGACGTGGTGTATCCGGTGCCGGAAGGCATCACGATCACGACCCCGCGTCCGACTGCGATCACGCTGACCGGGGTCGACAAGCGCCAAGTCGGGCAGGTCGCGGCCGAAATCCGCAGCTATCGTCCGCCGGAACCCTATAAAGGGAAAGGCGTGAAGTACGAGGGCGAGCAGATCCGGCGCAAGGAAGGTAAGAAGAAGTAAGATGAGCGCTCCACAGGATCTTAAGACGCGGCGTCGCGAGCGTCTGCGCTACCAACTGCGGCAGAAATCGGCGGGCCGGCCACGGCTGTCGGTGTTTCGGTCGGGCAAGCACATTTATGCCCAAGTGATCGACGACGCCGAACGACGGACGTTGGCGGCGGCGTCGAGCCTCGACAAGGGCCTGCGTGAGGCGTTGCGGACCGGAGCGGACAAGGAGGCGGCTGCTGCGGTGGGCAAGCTCGTCGCCGAGCGCGCGATGGCTGCTGGGGTGACCAAGGTCGTGTTTGACCGTGGCTCCTATTTATATCATGGCCGCGTCAAGGCGCTGGCCGACGCCGCCCGCGAGGGCGGGTTGGCGTTTTGAGGGAATAGATCATGGCACGTGAAGCAAGGGAAGGCGGCCGTGGCGGCCGCGACCGGGATCGCGACCGGGACGGCGACGACTTGATCGACAAGCTGGTCACCATAAACCGGGTGGCCAAGGTCGTTAAGGGTGGACGGCGGTTCGCGTTTGCGGCGCTCGTCGTGGTTGGTGACCAGAAGGGCCGTGTCGGCTACGGTGCCGGTAAGGCGCGCGAGGTGCCGGAGGCGATTCGAAAGGCGACCGAGCGGGCGAAGAAGACGATGATCCGCGTGCCGATGAAGGAGGGCCGGACCCTCCATCACGACGTAGAGGGCATGTTTGGCGCCGGGCACGTCGTATTGCGGTCCTGCACGGCGGGAACTGGCATCATCGCGGGCGGCCCGATGCGCGCAGTGTTCGAGACGCTGGGCATCGGCGATGTCGTTGCAAAGTCTTTGGGCAGCCGTAACCCGCATAACATGGTGAAGGCCACCTTCGCCGCGTTGCAGCGTTGCGCCAGCCCGCGGAGCGTTGCGGCTCGGCGTGGCAAGAAGGTGTCCGACATCCTTGGCAAGCGCGACGCCGCGTTGGAGGGCGCCGATGTCTGATCCAGCGGGCACGCCAGAAAAGAAGACGGTGCGTTTCACCCAGATCGCGTCGGGGCTCGGCCGCAAGAAGGATCAGATTCAGACGTTGGCCGGGTTGGGCCTAGGCAAGCTGCGCCGCACGCGAGAGCTTGAAGATACGCCTTCGGTGCGCGGCATGCTGCGCAAGGTTGCGCACCTCGTGCGGGTGGAGGAACGGTCATGAAGCTGAACGAGCTACGGGACAACCCTGGCGCCCGGCCGAAATTCAAGCGGCTCGGCCGCGGCATCGGTTCCGGCAAGGGCAAGACGTCGGGTAAGGGCGTCAAGGGCCAGAAGGCGCGCGAGGGTGTGTCGCTGAACGGCTTCGAGGGCGGACAGCTGCCGATCTACCGGCGGCTGCCGAAGCGTGGCTTCCACAACATGTTCCGCAAGGAATATGCCCCGGTGAACCTGGGGTCGATCGACAAGGCGTTGGCATCCGGCCGGCTGCCGGCGGATCAGCCAATTACGGCCGAGTCGCTGCAGCTCGCTGGACTAGCCCGGTTGAACAAGGTCGACGGCGTGCGGCTGTTGGCGACAGGGATCATCACCCGTCCGATCACCATCACGGTATCCGGCGCATCGGTTGCGGCGATCGCGGCGGTCGAGGCTGCGGGCGGATCGGTGACGGTCCTGGTGCCCGCGGCAGCAACCGAGGTCGCGTCGGGCGCTCTGGCCACTCAATAAGCTCCTACGGGCTGCTTGCGTCGCGGCACGGCCTAGTTGCAAACTGAATAGATAAAAGGGCGGCGTCCCGGGGCCCCAGTGGGACAACCCGTGGGCGCCGCGCCTGTATGGGGAGAGTGCGTATGGCGTCGGCGGCCGAGCAGCTTGCGGCGAACCTGAACCTCAGCACGCTGGGAAAGGCGACCGAGCTTAAAAAGCGAATCTGGTTCACCCTAGGTGCGCTGCTAGTGTATCGCGTTGGGACATACATTCCTGTTCCGGGCGTCGATGCTTCGGTCATGGGCGAGCTGCTGCAGCAGCACGGCAGCGGCATATTGGGTCAGTTCGACATGTTCAGCGGCGGCGCGCTCGGCCGCATGACCGTGTTCGCGCTCAACATCATGCCTTATATCAGCGCGAGCATCATCATCCAGTTGATGTCCGCCGCGGTGCCTTCGCTCGAGGCTCTGAAAAAGGAGGGCGAGAGCGGGCGCAAGAAGCTGAACCAATACACCCGCTACCTGACCGTGCTGATCGCCTTGGTGCAATCGTATGGACTTGCGGTTGGACTTGAGGGAATGCATGGCTCGTTTGGCTCGGCGGTGGTCGACCCGGGCCTGTTCTTCCGGATCTCGTGCGTCATCACGCTGGTGGGCGGCACGATGTTCCTGATGTGGATCGGCGAGCAGATCACGGCGCGCGGCGTCGGCAACGGCACCAGCCTGATCATCTTTGCCGGCATTGTCGCGAACTTGCCGCACGCGCTCGCCAGCCTGCTGGACCTGGGCCGGACCGGCGCGCTGTCGCCGATCTTTATCCTGCTTTTCATGGTGATTGCGGTCGCGGTGATCGCCTTCGTGGTGTTCATGGAGCGTGCGCAGCGCCGGGTTAATATTCAGTATCCGAAGCGCCAGGTGGGCCAGCGGATGTTCGGCGGTGACAGTACACATATGCCGCTCAAGGTAAATACGGCCGGCGTGATCCCGCCGATCTTCGCCAGCTCGATCCTGCTGATCCCGGCGACGATCGCGGGCTTTACCCAGAACAACTCGGGCTCGTGGCTGGGCTGGATTGGGCAGCATCTGGGCCATGGCGAGCCGCTGTATATCCTGGCCTACGCCGGCATGATCATTTTCTTCTCCTATTTCTATACGGCCGTCGTGTTCAATCCGCAGGAGACGGCGGACAACCTGAAGAAGTATGGCGGCTTCATCCCCGGCGTGCGTCCGGGCGCGAACACGGCCGCCTACTTCGATACCATCCTGGCCCGGCTGACGACCGTCGGAGCGCTCTATCTCTGTCTGGTTTGCCTATTGCCAGAACTGCTCATCAGCCGTTACGGCGTGCCGTTCTACTTTGGCGGCACCAGCCTGATGATCATCGTATCGGTGACGATGGACACCGTGACGCAAATACAATCGCATCTGCTGGCGCACCAATATGAGGGCCTGATCCGCAAATCACGCGTTAAAGGGCGGGCTCGATGAACCTCATACTGCTCGGCCCGCCCGGCGCCGGCAAAGGAACCCAGGCTAAGCGTCTCGAGCAACTGCACGGCCTCGCGCAAATTTCCACCGGCGACATGCTTCGGGCTGAGGTCAAGGCCGGCACCGAAATCGGACAGCAGGCGAAGGCGGTGATGGAGTCGGGGCAGCTCGTGTCCGACGACCTGATCATCGCAATGCTGCACGGCCGCATCCTGCAGCCCGACGCGGCGCGCGGCTTTATCCTGGACGGATTTCCCCGCACCGTGCTGCAGGCGGAGGCGCTGGACGCCATGTTGAAGGCGGCTGGCATGCGCATCGATGCGGTAATCGAGCTGCGGGTTGACGATACGGCGCTCGTGGACCGCATTGCCGGCCGCTTCACCTGCGCCAAATGCGGCACCGGATACCACGACACGTTCCACCGGCCCCATGTCGAGGGGAGCTGCGACATCTGCGGCAGCCATGACTTCGTCCGCCGCGCCGACGACCGGCGGGAAACGGTGGCTGCGCGGCTTGAGGCCTATCATACCCAGACCGCGCCCATCCTACCGCACTACCGCGATGCGGGCCGCTTGGTGTCGATCGACGGCATGGCCGACATGAAGAGCGTCGCGTCGCAGATCGAAGCAGTGCTGTCCGAGGTGTCACGTCCTGGTATCACGACAAGTTGATGCAGATACGTTGACTTGTGCCTCGGGCCCGGTATATTCCGCGCCCTTACCCCCGACGCCGCTTGCGGATCGGGTGGTCCGTCCATTTCGTGGATCCCCAGCGCAGCGGCGAGCAGGGATCCAGCCAAGACCTCAGCGCCAAGCGGCGATCCGCATGGTTTCGGGGCGACCAGGAGTTACCAGCGTGGCCCGTATAGCCGGTGTAAACGTCCCGACCAACAAGCGCGTGCTGATCAGCTTGCGTTATATTTATGGCATCGGCCCGTCGAACGCCGTCGACATCTGCAAGCAACTCGGCATTCCCGATGATCGCCGGGTCAATCAGCTTTCGGACGACGAGGTTCTGCGCATCCGTGAACTGATCGACCGCGACTATCGCGTCGAGGGAGACTTACGGCGCGAGGTGGCGATGAACATCAAGCGTTTGATGGACCTTGGCTGCTACCGCGGCCTGCGGCATCGGCGCGGCCTCCCGGTGCATGGCCAGCGCACCCACACCAACGCCCGGACCCGCAAGGGCAAGGCCGTGGCGATCGCCGGCAAGAAGAAGGTTACCAAATAGCCGCTCTGCGGCCTCCCCGACCTGCCGTTGCACGGCACGCATCATTTGCCGCTGCGGCGGCGTAAGACACTGATAGGATCACCTTTATGGCGAAGCCCGCCACGTCGCGTCCCCGCAAGAAGGAACGCAAGAACATCATCGCCGGCGTGGCCCACGTTGCCGCTACGTTCAACAACACGATGGTGACGATCACCGACGCCCAGGGCAACACGATCGCCTGGTCGTCGAGCGGAATGCAGGGCTTCAAGGGCAGCCGCAAGTCCACGCCCTACGCAGCCCAGGTCGCGGCCGAGGACGCCGGCAAGAAGGCGCGCGAGCATGGGATGGAGACGCTGGAGATCGAGGTGAGCGGACCGGGCTCTGGACGCGAGAGCGCATTGCGAGCGCTGCAGGCGGTCGGCTTTGCGATCACCGCGATCCGCGACATGACGCCCATCCCCCATAACGGCTGCCGTCCGCGCAAGCGCC
>CAXTJW010000193.1:1814-7148 GCA_964244305.1 uncultured Acetobacteraceae bacterium | reverse complement strand
AAGCCCGGCGGCGGCTGCCTGCGTTACGGTGCGGTCGGCGCTGCGGGCGGCCATCTTGCGGGACATGGCGTGCTCGGCGCGGTCGCCGGCTGCGCGACCGGGATGTATGTGCGGCATCGTGACAAGGCGCGCATACAACAGCAGCAAATGAATGCGCAGTAGGCCAAGCCAGGACGCCGCGGGGATCAGCCGTTCCCGCGGCACGGCCCATCCTCGAAAGGGGAGTTTAGCTGGCGGACGGTTTGGGACGTGATCGTCGCCGGTTCGGGCAAGGCGGCTCCCCACGCCTCCTCGCCCCTTAAGTTGCGCTGGCCTCCGCGCGGCGTTCTCCGGCATCTTGCGTAACGAGATCCTGCGCGTGCAGGACGCCTGAGCTGCACGATATAGCAGCTATCCACCGAAGACTGAGATGAACAAAACGTCGACCCGCCGACCTTCTCCAGATGGAGCGTGGGAGGTCAGGATGGACGAGGACGTGTGCCTGTACGGGTGTGGCGTGGGCTACGTCGTCGTGGAGGTTAATCTTATATCTACCCGTGACGCGGCCCATTTCGCCCGCCTGCTCGGGGTGTAGACGGGCGGGCGCAAGGGCGAATGGCCGCGCCAGGCATTGACAGCGCCGGACATCCCGCAAGTCGCAATTCCCTGACCCTTCTACTTGGGAATTCGGTAGCAGCGGAACCGAAAATGCAGTTCAGCCAAGCAACGAAGCTTGGGAGATGACGGGCATGTTTCGCCGTCCTCAACGCCTTTAGGGTGAGTCCGCAAGGGACACGCTGCACTCACCTCTCGAACTCCGTCGCGCAAGCTCAAACAATAGCGGCCCACTCACATAATGCTTCTTGAGCAACACACGACGTAAGTTCGGCAACACGACTGGCTTTGATAAACCTTGTGCCGGAGAGAGATCGGAAATGCGTGTCAGCCTGCCCGCCTGATATGCGAACGTCCCACTTGTCGCGGTCACGATGTCAAATCCTGCGAAATCGACGTGCGCGATGGCGAGGACGTCCCCGATGTGCTCGGCATCGCCGTTCGCAACCTGCCTGAGGCGTGAGATGTCATCCCTGGATTGTTCGTAGTCCCGCACGTCAGGATCGAACGTGTCTCGTGGGTTTGTCCAACCGCGCGCATCGAAAACCAGGCTACTTGGCAGGACGCCTCCTGACTTCAGCCAGTTGCCAGTGCTCTCGCGAGACAAGTCGGCATGTATGACTTCGCTGTCGAGACCAACCGTGACAATCTGGTCCGACCCGGGAATCCTCACCAGGTTGCGAGTGTATGCCCCTTCGCGCCGTTCAAGCGCCACAAAGGGGCCGTCTGTTTTCTGTATAAACAGGCCAGAGACTGTGTCGAGTAAGAGCCCGTTGTTTCCCGGAGCCTCAATCATGCCGCCAATGAAGAAGCCGATTGAGTGCTCGTCCGTTCCGGCGACGGGCCGTAGGCATAGATCGGACTGCGGGATATCGTCGCTCAGGTTTTGAGCCCGTTCGCACGCCTCAATGCCTCCGTGTTCCGTATCCACTGCAAGAAAGACCCCAGCTCTACCGATGAGAATGAGGTCGCCGGTGCCATCAATTTCACCCGCTGATAGCGAGGGGCCGGTGTTTTCGACCTGATCGCCACCTAGGATCGACGTCGCCTGCAAGTCTCGGTCCACGATGAGCATGCCTGCCTGCGTCGAGACAAGCGCCACTCTCGCGGTCGGCCAGTCGACGAATTCCAGGCCGGGAACGAGAGTCGTGGAGAGAGTAAGTGGCGTGTCGACGAGTGCCCCATCACGCGTCAGTTCGTATAACCTCGGGCCTTTGACGACGAGCACGTGTCCAATTGCGGTAAGGTCGTAGGTCTTGAGGAGGTCACTATGTTTCCCCCATTGAGCGCCCTGGATTGGTTTGATCCTGCTGCCGTCAAAAAGGAAAAGCCCGTCGTTGCCGTCGATCACCGTACGTCCGAGTGTCGGTAAATCACGGACATAAATGTTTGGACCCCGATCCGGCTCGCGCCACATTTGGATGTCGCCACCCGGGATGTCCTCGAGCCCGTCGGGCGTTGACTGCCGCCAACGGGACGAGCGTAGAAAACCTCTTTCGTAAACAAGGGTGCGGTGGAAGACTTCCGACTTGTATGCCTTTCCGTCGCTGTTTAGCACTGGGCCTCCGCCCCTTGGGGCGACGCCGAATGGGCCCCACACAAGATTAACTCCGGGATAGGGGACCGCGTTCCTGCTCGCGTCGATCGTCCAGCTAGGAGGGGTTTGGCCCGGTGCGAGAAATATCGGCGCGGCCACGCCGGGTAGGCGACGCGCCTCGAATGTATGTCGCCAAACGTCGCCTGAGGGTCCAACGCCTGCCTCAGCACCTTTTACTGGCACGACGCAGAAACGTGGAGTGGCGATTTCTGCTTTGGCCATCGGACTGAACGCAACCAACAGAAATAGATTTATCGAATAGACCAAAGAGCGGCTGAGCATTGGTGACTTCCATGAGCTGTCAAACGCCGTTGGGGGTGACCGTTGCGGCATCGTAGCATGAAAGACATCCTGTATCCCGTCAGTTGCAACCGAAACCCCTACCTCAAGGTGCTGATGCGCCAATTCGATGGCGTGCGGGTGATACTGCGGTGTAAGTCGGACGACCCGGCCGAAAAGGCAGCACAGCTACGGCAACCGCGCGATTATTGCATATCGCCAGACCCGGGCCGCCAAGCGGCTGGATCGCATAAGCACGCTAGTCCAGCCCCAACAGCCACGGAACGTTCGACTCCGCTGCAATCTGCTCGATCTTCGCCAGCAGGTTCCGGCCAACGGGGATGCCCTCCTGCATGCGCCGTGCCGCATTTCGGCGCTCGGGGTCGCCGGCGACCATCACGGGCTGCAACGGGTCCACCGGCCGGGTCGCGCGCAACGCGTCGCATAGGGTCGCCACATCGGCCTCGAATGCGCCGTCCTCGCGGAACAGCGCCGGGTTGAGCGCCAGGAAGAAGTGCCCGACGTCCATGCCGGCGGGCTTCTTGGAATGCATGGGATCGGTGACCAGCGTCGCGCCGGACAGGCACGAGCTCAGGATATTCACCATCACCGCCAGCCCGTAGCCCTTATAGCTGCTGCCCTCCGCGCTGCCGCCCAACGACGTCAGGAACCCGCCCTTCTGCACCTCTAGCGGGTCGGTCGACGGCAGGCCGTCCTGCGTCAGCAGCCAGCCCGGCGGCGTCGGCAGGCCCTCGTTCGGCTTGTTGCGGATGCGTCCAGCCGCCACCGTCGTTGTCGCCATGTCCAGCACGAACGGCTCGCCCTCCCGGCCTGGCGCCGCGAACGCCCAAGGGTCGGTGCCCAGCCGCGCCTCGGCCCCGCCCGTGGGCGCCACCTGCACAATGGAGGCGGAGGTCGAAACCATCCCGATCAGCCCCGCGTCCGCGGCCATTTTCGCATAAAAGCCGCAAGCGCCGAAATGCGAAGAATTCCGCACGCAAACCACGGCCATGCCGATCGCCTGCGCCTTGGCAATGGCCGCCTCCATTGCCTGGCGCGACGGCTCGTGCCCCAGCCCGCCGTCGCCGTCCACCAGGGCGGACACCGGCGTCTCCCGCAGAATGCGCGGCCGCGCCCGCATGTTCACCCGCCCGGTCCGGTGCCGCTCATAGTAGGCCGGGAGCATCGAAATGCCATGGCTGTCGATGCCGTGCAGGTCGGCCCATGCCATCACCTCCGCCGTGCGCACGGCAAACTGCGCCGGCATGCCCCAGGCGGCCAGGATGGCTTCGAGCTGGGCGCGATGGGTCGCATGGGACGCCGGCATTAGGCTTCGTCCTCGAGCACGAACGGATTGCGCAGGGTGCCGATCCCCGCGATGTCGATCTCCACGACATCGCCGGGCACGAGGTCGGGGGATGCGCCGTCGGTGCCCATCCAGATGACGTCGCCGGCATGCAGGGTCAAATACCGCGTCATCGTGGCGATGTAACGCGCGACGCCGAACAGCATGTCGTTGGTGCGGAAACGCAGTGTCTCCGTGCCGTTCAGCCGCACCACCGTCTCCATCGCATCGAGGTCGGCGTCCGTTTCGATCCAGGGGCCCATGGGCTTGAAGGTGTCGGTGTTCTTGCTGCGCCAGAACGTGCGGTCGGATTTCTGCCAGGCCCGCTCGCTGACGTCGTTGCCGATCGTGTAGCCGAACACGCAGGACAGCGCGTCCGCCTCGCTCAAGTGTTTTGCCCGGCGGCCGATCACCACCGCGAGCTCGGCCTCGTACTGGACCTTGGTCGCGTCGCGCGGCATCACCACGGGCTCGTCATGCGCAATCAGCGCACTCACGGCGCGGTAGCCCATATCGGGATGCTGCGGAATGTTCAGAGGCTCGCCCAGCAGCCGGGCGGCGTAGGTGACGTGCTCCGTATAGTTCAGCCCGGCCGCGTAGAACGTGCGCGGCAGCAGCGGCAGCTCCACCCGCACGTCGGACAGCGCGTGCATGCGCCCGGTGCGCACCGGCGGGCCATCGAACAGGCCGCCCGCCACCTCGGCCACCCGGTCGCCCTCGACGATCCCATAGGTGGTCTGCGTCCCGGCGGTGAACCTGATCCAGCGCATCCCGCTAGCCGGCCGCTTGCAGCAGCGCCTGTCGCACGAAACCGGGGTCGAACACCCGGTCCGCCATGACCTGGCAGCGCTTGATCAGCCGGTGCTCGTTCGGACCATAGTCCGGGATGGCGTTGTGCAGGGTGCCGATGTGGTCCCACATCAGCACGTCGCCCTCGGTCCAATGGTGGGCATACTGGTACTTCGGCTGCAGCTGGTGCTCGAACAGATGCGCCAGCACCCGGCCGCTCTCGGCCTCATCGAGCTCGTTGATGCGGATCACGTAGCCAGGGTTGCAATACAGCACCTGGCGGCCGGTGATGGGGTGGGTCATGAACACCGGATGCACCGCAGGCGGACGCTTGGCGCGCTGTTCCGGCGTCAGTGGCGGGCGGGTGCTGCCGGGGCGCTGGCGCATTTCCTCCCAGAATTTGTTGAAGTCGTGCGTGGCGGTCATGCCGCGCAGCCGCCGCTTGAAATCGTCCGTAAGGCCGTCATAGGCGGCGTGCATGTTGGCGAACACGGTGTTGCCCAGCGCCCGGCCATCGCGCCGCGGAATCTTGATGCCATACAGCACGTTGGTGAAGCCGATCAGGTCGTTATACGACATGTCGGTGTGCCAATCCTGCCCGGCATCCGCGAGGCCGAGCGGCTTGCCATCCTCGACGACGTTCGACAGGATCATGACCTCCGGCATACCGGGCTCGCAGTATGTCCCGGTCAGCGACGCCTGCAGCCCGCCGAAATGCCCGGAGAACGCC
>CAXTJW010000193.1:0-1714 GCA_964244305.1 uncultured Acetobacteraceae bacterium | reverse complement strand
GCAGTATGTCCCGGTCAGCGACGCCTGCAGCCCGCCGAAATGCCCGGAGAACGCCATGAGCTGCTGCGCGTCCAGCGACTGCCGCGGGAAGCGCAGCACGCCGTGCTCGCCCAGCGCCCGTAGGATGGCGCCGAACTCGGCGTCACCGAGCGGCTGCGACAAATCGATGCCCTCGACGTTCGCGCCCAGGGTCTCGTGCGTCGGCGTGATCTCCATGGTGTGCCCTCCCAACGGCATGCGTCCGGCTGCCCCGGCTTATGCCAGGATGCTAGCGGAGGTGTCGTAGAATGCCACACATGCATTATCCGCGCCTCCGCCGGCAGGCGACTGGAACGGGGAGACCGGGGGTGGGCACCCGCACGGGGCGGCCAAGCCTTGAGCTCGGCCGCCCCGGTTCAGGCGATAGGACTAAGCGTCGGTCGTTGGCTCCGCGACGTCCGTCCGGCGCCGGCGCTCGGCCATGAACCCATCAAACTCGGCCTTGTCGCGCGCTTGGCGCAGCCGGTCGAGGTAGCTCTGGAACTCCTGCTGCTCCTCCTCGAGCCGGCGCAGCATCTCCTCGCGGTAGGAGTCGAAGGCGTGGTTGCCGCTCGACGCCCCGTAGCCTCGCCGAAACCGGCCGGACTGGTGTTTGCCGGGCTGGGCCCCGCGCAGATTGAACCAAGTACCCGGCATTTCGGAGCGCCAGGCCCGCAAGCGGCCACTGCCGGCCAAATAGGCCAGCACTGCAAACCCGAGCGGCCATCCAGTTATGAACGCGAGCACCAACAACGATATCCACGCCGGCTTGCCCCACTCGTCCAACTTGGCTTGTAACATAACGCGCCTCCCTTTCTATGTGAGAGACATTTACACCGCGGCCGCCGCATATCATCAAGGCAGCATATCACGTTTTTGTGTACAAAATGCCGGGTGTTCAGCCGCCCTGTCCGGACGGCAACCCGAGCGATTGGAGGTAGACGAGCAGTCCGGCCTCCAGCAGCGCCTCGGGCGGCATGGGTATCAACAGGCGGTTGCTGCCGTCCTGGCTGACGAACAGCGTCGCGATCCCATGCGTCAGCGACCAAACATGCAGCGCGACCATCAGCGGCGGCGGCCGGCGAGGCGCGCGGCTCATCGCGCAGGCCGCCTCGGCGACCCGGCGCAGGACGGCAAACGCGGCGTCGCGTGCCTGCACCAGCTCCGGATGCTCGCCGGATGGGAAACCGCTGTCGAACATGGTCGCATACACCGCGGCTTCGCGGCCGGAAAACGCCAACTGTGCCTGCGCCGCGCGTTCGAGCGCGCCGAGCGGGTCGGTCCGCCAGCCAGCCGCCGCACTCGTCAGGTCGGCGGCGAGCGACTCGAAGCCCCGCCGCGCCACCTCCGCAATCACCGCGTTGCGGTCGCGGAAATGCCGGTATGGGGCAGCCGGGCTGACGCCGACCACCCGGGCCAGCTCGGCTATGGCGAAGCCGGCCAAGCCACGTTCGGCAATCATGGCCAGCGCCGCCTGGATCAGCGCCTCGCGCAGATTGCCGTGATGATAACGCTCCCGCCCGTTGCCCTGGTCGCCTGATGACATGCGATGGTTACTTACATTAGACGATGCCCGGATGCACGACGCCCATGCTTTTGTGATCTTGCTGCGCCCATTCCGGCCTGAACTTCTCGCTAGCTCCATGCAACCAATCAGGCGTCGCGCGTTAGCCGGTCTTACATAGGCCGGCCATCC
>CAXTJW010000192.1:0-7164 GCA_964244305.1 uncultured Acetobacteraceae bacterium | reverse complement strand
TCGGTCCGCAGCGCGTCATGGCTGCGGCGCATCCCGCGGCGGGACGGGGAGGTCTTTTTCTTGGGAACGGCCATGGGACAGCGCCCCTCCGGGCAAAATAGCGCAAGGCAAAGCTGCGGCGCACTGAAAGTAGTTAAGGACAAGACCATCGAGGTCGGTAGCAAGCCGCGCGATTTAGCAGAGCAACACCGCGGCTGCAAGCCAAGAGCCGCAACGCTGCTGCGGGCTATGACCGGCCGTTGTCCCGCTACTCGCGGGCGCGCGTCGCCAGCAAGGCGGCGAAGGGGTTGTCTGCATCGACGGCGAGCTCGGGCGGCAGCGCAGCGCCGGGCCGGCGCGGATAGGGGTCGAGCGCCAAGGCGAGCTGTTCCACCGCCGCCTCGCCGACGTCGACGAAGTTGCCAGCGAACGGGATTTGGTCGACCGCCTCCGGATCGGGGTCGTCGTCCTCCGAGCCCGCCGGGACGAAAAGGACGGTGAAGGCCTCCTCGACGTCGTGCTCGAACGGCTCGAGCGTGACGACGCAGGTCTCGGTCACCCGGGCGCGCAACGCACCCTCGGCCTCGATCGTGGTCGCGCCGATGCGGCGCAGCTTGAACGCGCAATGCAGGCGGGCCAGTGCCACGATCCGCAGCCGGGCCGCGATCGCCGGCAGCTCACTGGGCTCTGCGTCGACGGCCAGGGCGGTGCCATGCGGCCCGATCCGGTCGAGCGCCACCGGACGGTGCAGTTCCGACTGATGCGGCTCTGAATTCATGCCGCCATCCGGGCCGGGCGGAAGTCCACCTTGCCTGCCGCGAGCGCCTCGACGGGCTGCGCACGCAGATGCGCGACCTGCTCCAGCATGAACGCCGCCAGGGCGCCCGGAGCGTCCTCGGGCGCATGGCCACGCCAGACATTGCGGGCGAGCGCCTCGGTCAGCGCTGGCAGATCGCCGCTGTCCAGCGCGGCGGCATAGGCGGTGGAACGGCCGTTGAACGCCTCCCACATGTCGCGCACCCGCTTGCCGATCCGCATGTCGCTCACGCCGATTTCGCGCAGGTTGATGTCCATGTCGGAAAACATCGCGTCGAATATGGCCTGCGCGAGGTCCTTGCCGGCCTTCGACTCGGCATGCAGGCGATGCACCACCATGAAGACATACAGGCCGATGACGTCGAACCGCCCATCCAGCGTGTCCGGCACACGCAAGGTCTCGAAGATATAAGGGTCGCGGGCGGCCTGCACCGCGGCGGTATAAAGCTCGAATCCGGGGCGCTCGTATTGCTTGCGCCCAAATAAACCCAGGAATGCCATGCCGCCCTCATTTCGCGCCGCGCGGCCGGCCCCGATCAGATTGACAAGGGCGGATGGGCATGACACGCCACCAAAAATAGGCGTCAGGCCCGGCCGGTCAATGCGCCCCGTGCCGCGCCGGCCAATGCATCAGCCGGACTGGACCCAAGCTTGCGCGTTTTGCTCGTCATATTGCTGCTTGCCGTGGCCGCCTGCGACGCCGTGGATGCGCCGCGGCAGTTGCGCGGCAACCACGTGGATGCCGACCAGCTCAAGGAGCTCGTGCCCGGCACCTCCACTCGCGCCGACGCGACGTCCCTGCTGGGTTCGCCGACCACGCGCGCCGCGTTCGACGACAACACCTGGGTCTACATCAGCGAGACCACGCGCACCCGCGTCGCCCGTTTGCCCGGCGTCATCGCGCAGGATGTCGTCGTGCTGACGTTCGATCAGGCCGGCGTGCTGCGCGACGTGAAACATTTGGACCAGGACGACGGCAAGAGCGTAAGCATGGTGAGCCGCACTACCCCGTCGCCGGGCAGCGAGGCCACGTTCCTGCAGCAGTTGCTGGGCAATGTGGGCAAATTCAGCGCTGGCGGGGCAGCAGGCGGGCGGACCACGCCGGGCGGCAGCGGCGCGTCCTCGTCGAGCAACGGTCTTTAAACCTTAGAAATGGCTCCAGCCTGCCCGGTCCAGGCGTATCGCCGCGCCCGAGGCATCCAGCACGCGGACCTCGCTGCCCTGCTCGAAACGTCCGATGCGGGTCACGGCATAACCAGCCGCAGAGGCCGCCGCCTTCAGCAACCCGGCCCGGTCCGGTGGAACAGCCATCAGCAGCTCGTAGTCGTCGCCACCCGTCAGGCAAGTCGCCAGCCAGGCCTGCCCCGCAGCCAGCGCCGCCGGCGACCGCGGCACGCGATCGGCCTCGATTACGGCCCCAAGCCCGGCCGCGCGGCATAGGTGGCCGAGGTCCTGCACCAGGCCGTCCGATACGTCCATGCAAGCCGACACTACCCCGTGCAACGCCAGCCCAAGCCTCGGCTGCGGCAGCCGGTAGCGCCCAGCCAGCCAGCCATCAAGGTCCGCAACCTTGCCCTGCAGCGCAAGCAGGCCGAGCGCGCCATCCCCGATCGTGCCGGTCACCCAGATTTCGTCCCCAGCCACGGCTCCTGCGCGCCGCAAGGCGGTGCCGGGCGCAACATGGCCGATCGCCGTCAGCGTCAGCGTCAGCGGTCCGGGTGTCGCCGTCGTGTCCCCGCCCAACAGCGAAATGCCAAACCGGGCCTGATCCTGCGCCAGGCCGTCGGCGAACGCGGCGAACCAGGCGTCGCTCGTGTTCCGCGACGCCGACACGGTCATGAGATAGGCCAGCGGCGTGGCCCCCATCGCGGCGAGGTCTGAAAGATTGACCCGCAGTAGCTTGGCGCCGACTGTCGCGGCGGGGTCGTCCGGCAGGAAATGGACGCCCGCCACCATCGCATCCGCCGTGAGCACCAACTGACGCCCCGGCGGCGGCGTCAGCAAAGCGCCATCGTCCAACAGGTCAAGCGACCCCGGCCCCGCGAGCGGGCGGAAATGCCGCGCAATCAGGCTGAACTCGGCCGGCGCCCCAGCCTCGGTCATCTGCCGTCCCTCAGGTCGCGTGCGCGGTCTCGGCGGGGAAGTCGCCGGGCCGCAGGTTCCGCGCAAGACGGTCCAGCAAGCCATTGACCATGCGGGGTTCCTCGCCGGTGAAGAAGCCGTGCGCGACGTCGAGATACTCGTTGATGACGACACGGGCGGGCGGCCCGTCGGCCATCGACAATTCCGCGCCGCCAGCGCGCAGGAGGGCACGGAGCACCGGGTCGAGCCGGGTCATCGGCCAATCGGTCGGCAGCGACTCGGCGATCAGAGCATCCAGCCGGTCCTGCTGCAGCACCGCCGTGCGGACGATCTCGGTGAACAGCGGCACGTGGGCGTCCGGAACCCGGCCCTCCTCGAAGCCGCCGCCGCCTAGATGCTCCGGACCCGGCATCTCGCCGAGGCGGTGCCGGACGAACTGCTCGATCACGGTTTCCGCGGTCTCGCCGCCCTGCTCGCTCTGGAACAGCGCCTGCACCGCCGCCACGCGGGACGCGGTGCGCGGACGGCTCGGCGGGCGCGCGGACCGGGCCATCAGGCCGCTCCCATCAGGCGCGCGACCGCGATTTGCCGCAATGCCGCCGATGCGGCCTCGGCGCCCTTGTTGTGGCCATCCGGACCCGACCGGGCGAGCGCCTGGCCGATATCGTGCACAGTCAGCAGCCCGGTGCCCATCGCCAGGCCGTATTGCAGCGCCACGTGCATCAGGCCGGCCATGCTTTCACGGCAGATATGGTCATAATGGTCGGTCTCTCCCCGAACGATGCAGCCCAGCGCGATGTAGCCGTCGAACCGCGCCGGCCCGCGCAACGTCAGCCGGATCGCCTGCGCCAACTCGAATGCGCCGGCCACGTCCAGCGTCTCATGCGCAGCACCGGCGTCAGCGAGAATGCGCACGACCCCGGCCGTCATGCCGTCGACGACCTCGAGGTAATAGGGCGCACGCACCAGCAGTAGCCGCGGCGGCGGGCCTGGCACTACGGGAACCGCAGGCAGAGGCGCGTCGATGGTGCTCATTGCCGCCTCATTCGCCGGGCGCGCCGTCGATATGCCGCTGCTCGACAATATTCAGGCCGTATCCCTCCAGCCCGACCACAGTCCGGTGCGTGTTGGACAGCAGGATCATATCGTGCACGCCGAGGTCCAGCAGGATCTGCGCGCCGATGCCGTAGTCGCGCAGGAATGGCTGCGGCCGCGCGTCGGCCTTCATCGCGCCGACCCGCTCCGAAATGGCGGTCAGCCTGGTGTCACGTATGAGCACGACGGCGCCACGGCCCTCGGCCGCGATGATGCGCATCGCCCCCTGCAAGCTGGATCCGTGCGGCCTGCACAGCATATCGCTCACGAGATCGACGGCATGCATGCGCACCAGCACCGGCTGCGGCCCGGAAAGGTCGCCCTTGATCAGCACCAAATGTTCTGCATAATCAACGGTGTTGGAATATACGCTCAGGCTCCACTCCCCGCCCTCGGCGTGCTGCAGCGTGCCTTGCTGGATACGCCGGACCAGCTGTTCCGTGCGGCGGCGATAGCCGATGAGGTCGGCGATCGTGCCGAGCTTCAAGTTATGGTGCTGGGCGAAGCCGATGAGGTCCGGCAGGCGCGCCATCGTCCCGTCGTCGTTCATGATCTCGCAAATTACCCCGGCGGGCGTGAGGCCAGCCAGCCGCGCGATATCCACCGCCGCCTCGGTATGGCCGGCGCGCACGAGGGTGCCGCCCTCCCGCGCCATCAGCGGGAACACGTGGCCAGGGGTCACGATCTTGTCACGGCCGGCTTCGGAGTTGATGGCGACGCCGATCGTCCGCGCCCGGTCCGCCGCCGAAATGCCCGTAGTGACGCCGTCGCGCGCCTCAATCGAGACGGTGAATGCCGTTTGGTGCCGCGTGCTGTTCGATTGGCTCATCAGCGGCAGGCCGAGCTGCTCGACCCGACTGCGGGTCAGCGCCAGGCAAATCAGCCCGCGCGCGTGCCGGGCCATGAAGTTGATGGCGTCGGGCGTCGCGAACTGCGCGGGGATCACGAGGTCGCCCTCGTTCTCGCGGTCCTCGTCGTCGACCAGGACGAACATGCGTCCAGCCCGCGCCTCCTCGATCAGCTCGGCGGCGCTGCACAGATAGTCGGAAAGCAATGCAGCCTTCATAGCAAATTTGCCCTCATGGGACCTCCGCCAGGCGTGCGACATAGCGCGCCAGCATGTCGATCTCGATATGCACGGAATGGCCGGGCTGCAGCTCGCCCAACGTCGTCACGTCCCAGGTATGCGGGATGACGTTCACGCCGAACACGCCGCGCGCCACGTCGTTGACCGTCAGCGAAACCCCGTCGACCGACACGCTGCCCTTGCTGGCGATGAAACGCGAGAGCTCGCGCGGCGCCTCGATCTGCACACGCCACGAACCGTTCTCCGAGGTTACCGACCGCACTTCGCCAAGTCCGTCGACGTGGCCGGAGACCATGTGGCCGCCCAGCTCGTCGCCAATTCGCAGCGAGCGCTCCAGGTTCATGCGGCTGCCCACCGTCCAGCCGCCCAGCTTGGTCTTCGACAGCGTCTCGCCGGATGCCTCGACCGCGAACCAATCGCTGCCGACCTCGACCGCAGTCAGGCAGCAGCCGCCGCACGCGATCGATGCGCCGATGGCGATGCTGCCGGTGTCGGGCCATGGCGCGCCGATGACGAGCCGCATGTCATGGCCGTCGCCGATGGGGCGCAGGCTGCGCACCTCGCCCATTGCCGTCACGATTCCGGTGAACATCAGGCGGCGCGCTCCAATTCGGTCAGCATGTCATCTCCCATCGAACGCGAGTCTACCCGAACGAACCGCGGCATCCCAGCCAGCGACGCCGTGCCGAACGCCTGCGCCGCCGGCCAGCCGTCGCCGCCCATGATGCCGGGCGCATGGAACCAGGCAACGCGGTCCACCAGGCCGGCCCGCAGCAGCCCGGCAGCGATCTGCGCCCCGCCCTCGACCAAGATCCGGGTCAACCCAGCCGCACCCAGCGCCTGCATGCCGGCAGCGAGGTCGATGCCGTCCTTGGCGGCGGCTACCTCGATCAGCCGCGCGCCGCCGTCGGTCAACGCCAGCTTGCGGTCCGGGTCCGCATCGGGGCCATGCAGGAACCAGGTCGGCACGGCGGCCGCGGTCGCCACCACACGCGAGGTCAGCCGCGTCCGAAGGCGGCTGTCGACCACGATGCGCAGACCGGGCTTTTTCCGATAGCCCGGGATGCGGCAGGTCAGGTCGGGATCATCGGCCTGCACGGTCCCGACCCCGGCAAAAACTGCGTCATGCCCGCCCCGCAACGCGTGCGCCACACGGCGCGCCTCCGGTCCGGTGATCCATTGGCTCTCCCCAGTGCGGGTCGCGATCCGGCCGTCGAGGGTGCTGGCCAGCTTCAACGTCACCATTGGCCGCCCCAGGGCAACTCGCGACAGGAAACCGGCCTGCAGCCAGCGCGCCTCGACGTCGTGGAGGCCCACGGCGACCTCCAGCCCCGCCGCACGCAGCCGGGCGATCCCGGCGCCGTCGACCCGCCGGTCGGGATCGTCGAGCGCCACGACCACGCGCGCCACCCCGGCCGCAATCAGCGCATCGGCGCAGGGCGGGGTCTGTCCATGGTGGCTGCACGGTTCCAGCGTCACATAGGCGGTCGAGCCGCGAGCGAGGTCTCCGGCGACCGCCAGTGCGACCGCCTCGGCATGCGGCCGGCCACCCGGCGCGGTCACCCCACGCCCGACCACCCGGCCATCCCGCACCAGCACGCATCCCACGGACGGGTTGGGCCAAACGCTGCCCAGTCCGCGCCGGGCGAGCGCCAATGCGGCGCGCATGTGCTCCTGATCGGTCATTGAGAACTATGTAGGCTCGTCGAGCGAACCGAGGAAGGTCTCGAAGTCCTTTGCCTCGCGGAAGTCGCGATACACGCTGGCGAAGCGGACGTAGGCCACCGCGTCCACCTCCTTCAGCGTTTCCATCACGAGCTCGCCCAGCTGCTTGCTCGGGATGTCGTTCTCGCCCGTCGCTTCGAGCTGGCGGACGATGCCGTTCACAATGCGCTCCAGCCGCTCCTCCTGCACCGGGCGCTTGCGCAGCGCGATCCGGATGGAGCGGCCCAGCTTCTCGCGGTCGAACGGGACGCGGCGGCCATCGGCCTTCAGCACCGTCAGCTCGCGCAGCTGCACGCGTTCGATGGTGGTGAAACGCTGTCCGCAACCGCCGCAGAACCGCCGCCGCCGGATCGCCGACCCATCGTCCGTGGGCCGGCTGT